>NZ_JBSIUP010000004.1:0-98556 GCF_053654055.1 Ursidibacter sp. B-7004-1
ACCAGTGTCTAAGCACTCAGGGACGCCACAATTTACGGTTATGCTTGGTGGTAAAATAATACGTTTTTATTTTACCAATTTACAGTTGAGTAAGATACAAGGGACGCCACGCTTGGCGTCCACTTATTAAATACAACAAATTAGGGTTTGTCGTCAGTCTGGAACACACTGAGTGTGTCCGTTCTTATAGATTATATCTAAGTATATGATATTTAAGCCGTTTGAGATGCTTTTTCTTTAGCTAATTTATCCAACATTTTTTGGCAAACTAACACAATGCCGTTTTTACTGATACGGAAATATTTTGCATCTTGTTCAGGATCAACACCGATCTGTAAACCGTCAGGAATATCACAATGGCGATCGACAACGGCGCGTTTAATCACACAATTTCGACCAATTTTTACCTGCGGTAAGATAACGGATTGTTCAATAATACTGTCTTCATTAACGTGTACACGTCCAAATAAGACCGAGTTACTGATTTCCGCATCAGTAATAACACAGCCACCCGCAATTAAGGAATTATCAAGAGTATGTGCACGCGATTTTTTATAGAAGAAACGAGCAGGAGCTGTCTGTTGTGGACGTCCGTGAATTGGCCAAGACTCATCATAAAGATCGAGCTGTGGTTTTTCACTAACTAAATCCATATGCGCTGACCAGTAACTGTCAATAGTCCCTACATCACGCCAGTAAATTGCACCTGTGGTATTGCGACCTTCGCACGAACGTTCAAATGGGTGAGCGTAGATTACACCTTGTTCTACGGCTTTTGGAATGATGTCTTTACCAAAATCGTGAGAAGTATCAGGATTGCTAACTTCTTGTTCTAACATTTCATAAAGATAATCAGCATCAAATACATAAATTCCCATTGATGCCAGTGATGAATTTGGTTTATCTGGCATTGCAGGTGGATCGCTTGGTTTTTCAACAAATGCTTTAACTTTTAATTTTTCATTAACCGCCATTACGCCAAATTCCGTAGCTTGTTCTCTTGGTACTTCAATACAACCAACAGTACATCTTGCTCCAGAATCAACGTGATCTTCTAGCATCTTGTTGTAGTTCATTTTATAGATGTGATCACCTGCTAAGATTACAACATATTTTGGACGGTAGTGCGATTTCATCATTTCCATATTTTGATAAACCGCATCTGCCGTACCACGATACCACGTTTTATCATCAATTTGCTGACGTGCGGGGAGCATATCAATATATTGATTACGTTCATAAGGTAAGAATGACCAACCACGTTGTAAATGGCGGAGTAGTGAGTGAGCTGCATATTGAGTAATAACCCCAATTTTCAGTAGATTTGAGTTAATACAGTTAGATAATGCAAAGTCAATAATTCGGCGACTTCCCCCAAAATAAACGGCAGGTTTTGCACGCATATCGGTTAGTTCATAAAGGCGAGAACCACGCCCCCCCGCAAGAATTAACACAAGGGTTTGAGCGGCTAAGTTACGTCTGTCTGTTGATGCTTCCTGTTTTAACATAGTTGTTATCTCCAAATTGAATAATTTATGAATTCCGTTGAAGGACGCATACTCCATAATTCAGAGTAACGGCAGGCGTCGTCAGCGTTGCTTTTTCTAAGCCCAGACGGACGAGCCACCGTCCTTCGGGGAGTAAAAATTGTTGTTCGGAATGAGCACTGTTAATTAAAATTAACCAGTGATCATTTAACTGAATTTGTAAACTACGAATTCGTTCATTATGCCATTCGTGATTTGAGATTAGATTACCGTCCGCTTTTCTCCATCTAACATCTTTTTCGCGCCACCACTGATTGCGGGCAAGTTGTGGAATTTCTTTACGAAGTGCGATCAATTCTGCGGTGTAATCAATAAGATCCAAATCTGCATTTTCCCAATCAATCCAAGTTATTTCATTATCTTGACAGTAGCCATTATTATTACCTTGCTGACTATTGCCCAATTCGTCACCAGCCAATAACATTGGAGTGCCAGCGGAAAGAAATAATATTGCCAATAGAGCACGGCGTGCAGCATTTCGCTTTGAAAGTATCATAGGATCATTTGTATGACCTTCCACTCCGTGATTGTTGCTGATATTGTGAGAGTGTCCGTCGTAATTTTTTTCACCGTTAGCATAGTTATGCTTTTCGTTATAACTTACCAAGTCTTGTAGTGTAAAACCATCATGAGCTGTAATAAAATTGATACTATTATGCGGTAGACGATTATGTGCAAAAGTTGTATCGCTACCAGCAAATTTGCAAACAAAATCACTTAACTCACCGCTTGCAGCTAAAAAGAACTCTCTCATTTGATCGCGATAACGATCGTTCCATTCAGCAAAAGGTTTTGGAAATCCTCCCATTTGGTAACCACCAAATAATCCTATATCCCAAGGTTCTGCAATCATTTTTACATTCGCAAGGTTCGAATGACTGGCTATTGCCGTAAAAAATGCTGCTTTTTGTTGAAAACTTGGGGTTCTACCTAGAGTTGCTCCTAAATCGAAACGAAAACCATCAACTTGGCAATCTTCTACCCAGTAATTTAAGCAATCAATTACCCAACGTAATACATTATTTTCACTATTTACATTAAGTGAATTACCGCATCCACTCCAATTGTGATAATTACCTTCCTCATTCAGCCAGTAATATGCACTGTTATCAATACCTCGCTGAGAAAGCATAGGACCATCTTTACCCGCTTCTGCGGTATGATTAAAAACCACATCTAAAATTACTTCGATACCGTGTTGATGTAATGTTTTTACCATTTGTTTGAATTCAAGCAATGGATTTTGTTTATTTGTGGCAAGCGTAGTATCAACGGCAAAATGTCCTAATACGTTGTAACCCCAATAATTTGATAGACCTATTTTTTGTAGGTGGGGTTCGTCAATGTGGTAGCTGACGGGAAGTAACTCTACTGCTGTAATTCCTAATTTTTTTAAATGTTTAATAGATTCTGAATGGGCTAAGCCTGCAAAGGTTCCTGATATATCGTTAGGAATATGCGGGTTAAGTTTACTAAATCCTTTAACATGCATTTCATAAATTATAGTTTCAGCCCAAGGTGTATGCGGTTTTTCAACACCCTCCCAATCAAAAGTAGTATCGATAACAACAGATTTTGGAGCTAAAACAGCATTATCTCGCTCATCACTCCAAACGAATAGCGCTTGTTTTTCATCGTTACTTAAATCTGGTATTCCAACAATTGATTTTGCATAAGGATCAACCAAGAGTTTCTGCGGATTAAATATATCACCGGTTGCTTCATTAACATTTCCGTAAACACGATAACCGTATTGACAACCAGCTTGAATATTTTCGACAAAAATGTGCCAAATATCATCGCTTTTGAACATTGGAAATCTAATTTCACTTTGTTCTTCAAAAATACAGAGTTCAACAACCGTTGCATTACGTGAAAAAATCGCAAAATTAACACCTTGTTTACCATCAAAAGCCATTAACTGACTACCAAGAGGATAAGGTCGTCCTTTCAGATACAGCATAAAAATCCTTAGGTTACTACTCAAATACTACAAAGGGCGAATTTTCGCCAATGACCATAATTAGGTTATTATTGATATTTAACAATAGTCAGATAATTACCTAAATTTTATTTTTAGATATAGTTTTTTTAACAACTTTTTTAGTCTTTAAAATTTCAATATTTTTTGTTTTTTTAGTAATTTTCTTAACTGTATTTTCTTTCTCAATAAATAGAGTCGAGAGAGGTGGTAAAGTCAGGCTAATTGAATATGGCTTGTTATGCGATTCTATTTCTTCACAATGAATCATACCGAAATTACCTTCATTGCTACCCATATAATAAACGGAATCTGAGTTAAGAACTTCTTTGTAATAGGCATAATTATTTACACCTATGCGATAGTTATAACGAGTAACAGGTGTAAAATTACTTATGACAATCATTGATCTACCATCTTTTGCTTTACGTTCAAAAGCAAAAACGGAATTTTCACTATCATCTACTACAAGCCATTCAAAACCGTCAGGGGAATAATCTAATTCATAAAGAGCGGCTGTTTTGGTATACAGATGGTTGAGATCTCGAACCCAACTTAGCATACCTTTGTGCCAGCCACCACCTTCTTCGCCGAGTAAGAACCAATCTAGGCTTTCTTGGAAATTCCACTCACGACCTTGTGCAAATTCATTGCCCATAAACAGTAATTTTTTACCAGGGTAACCCCACATATAGCCGTAATAAGCACGCAAATTCGCAAATTGCTGCCAACAATCCCCAGGCATTTTACCCAACATTGAGTATTTACCGTGAACAACTTCATCGTGCGAAAGTGGAAGCATAAATTTCTCGCTATATTGGTACATCATTCCAAATGTCATTAAATCGTGATGATATTTACGATAGATAGGATCGGTACTCATATAACGTAGCGTATCGTTCATCCAACCCATATTCCATTTATAATCAAAGCCTAAACCATTACTTTTTACACAATGAGTCACTCCAGCAAATGATGTAGATTCTTCAGCGATGGTAACACTACCAAGATTTTCAGCTTGTAGCATAGTATTTGTGTTACGCAGAAAATCTAAAGCTTCTAGGTTTTCACGTCCACCGTATTTATTCGGAATCCATTCACCGTCTTTTCGTGAATAATCTCGATAAATCATTGAGGCAACAGCATCGACCCGTAGTGCATCAATGCCAAAACGTTCAACCCAATAGAGAGCATTTCCCGATAAGTAGTTTTGTACTTCGTGGCGACCATAATTAAAGATTAAGGTATTCCAATCTTGGTGATAGCCTTCTTTAGGATCAGAATGCTCATAGAGGTGTGTGCCATCAAAATAGGCTAGTCCGTGTTCATCAGTTGGGAAGTGTCCAACAACCCAATCTAAAATAACATTTATCCCTTCTTCGTGTGCTTTACTGATTAAATGACGTAATCCGTCAGGCGAACCAAATCGGCTTGTTGGTGCATAAAGCCCAGTTGGTTGGTAACCCCAAGAACCGTCAAATGGAAATTCTGATATTGGTAATAACTCAATATGGGTAAATCCCATCTCTTTGACATAAGGAATAAGTTCATCGGCAATTTCTTGATAATTTAGCCAATAATTATTTTCTAGATTACGACGCCACGAACCTAAATGAACTTCATAAATGGAAATAGGTTGGTCAGGCTCATTTGCTTTACGACGTTGCTCATTAGGCTCAATTTTGGCGGGTAAACCCGTTGCAACAGATGCAGTATCAGGACGAAATTGCGAAAAGAAAGCATAAGGATCGGATTTTAATCTAAGTTTGCCATTATGATCTAAAATTTCAAATTTATAGAGTGTCCCTTTTTTAGCGTTAGGGATAAAAATGTCCCAAATACCGCTATTACTATGATAACGCATTGGGTGGCGACGACCGTCCCAGAAATTGAAATCTCCCACTACCGATACCCGTTTCGCATTTGGTGCCCAAACACTAAAATGAATACCACCAACTTCATTTTGGGTGACTAAATGAGCTCCTAGTTTTTCATAAGGACGAGTGTGTGAACCTTGGGAGAGTAGCCAACTATCAAAGTCAGAAAAATGGGATTGGAAACGGTAAGGGTCTTCCATATCAAGGGTAATGTGGGCATATTCAACGAGTAAGCGGTAAGATAAGTCGGTTTTTTTACCACTTAACTCAACGGCAAAAAAATTACGCTCATCTATTTTTTGCATTTGAGCGATAGGATTAGCTTGCTCGTCAATAATTGTTACCGTTAAAGCTTCAGGTAAATAGGCTCGAATAATGACACCTTTAGCAACAGAGTGAATACCTAAAAAAGCGAAAGGATCTTGGCATAAACCTAAAGAGAGTTGCTCAATAAAAAGAGCATCTTTATCAGATAAGTTAATCATTTTTTTCATTTGCTCTCCTTAGCTTGTAGGCAAAATATAGAAAAAAAATAGATAAAACTATTGCTTGGATTGTATCAAAAACAAGTTTACAAAACAATAGTAAACTTTGAATTAGATCACAAATTGGGAAGATAAATATTTAGAATGAAATCAAAAGGTTATTTTAATAAAAGGAAGATATTGTTTGAAATTTAATATATTATTGAATAGTTTTTGTGGGAAATTTACTACTAGTTTATTACAAAAAGCGGTTGGATTTATAAAATTTTTTACATATCCCACCGCTTATTGAAATGATATATTCTATTCATTCACACTATTCAATAATAGGAATAATGCGTGAAGCTGAAGCACCTTTATCACTGTTAGTAAATTCAAATTGAACTTTTTGTCCCATTTTTAATGAGCGATAACCTTCACCTTCAATGACAGAAAAATGGGCGAAGATATCACCTTCAAATACGTCAGATGTAATAAAACCAAACCCTTTTGCATTGTTGAACCATTTAACGATGCCAATTTCCATTAGAAAATCTCCTTTGTTATCTAAGTAACTTAATCTTAATTGAAAATAAGTTATTATTAAATTAGCAATTTTTAAAATATCGACATAGATCACAAAATTTTAATAATTTCTTTAAAAAATTGACGTTTCTAATTGTAAAACACCTTTTTCAATTACGATTGATTTACCTATTTTTTTAAAGATAGCCTCTTTTGTTTTATTTTCATCTAAGGTATAAACTGGATAATGTTCTAAAACATCAGCTAAACCGCTTTCAAGTGCGGGTAAAAATGTTTGTAGTTCATTTTGATATTTTTCAGGAGTAATATACCAATTTTTTAAGCGTACATCTTTAAGAAAAATTGCCCCTTTGGTTTGATCGTAAAAAGGTACAGTATCTAAATTTAAGTGTGCTTTAATATTATAAGATTTACCTTTTAACCGCAGTAAACCATCAACAATTCCTCCAATTTCAACACGTTTTTCAGGTGTTTGCCCAATTTGAGTGGCAAGATTATGTAAGTGGTAATCTAATTCAAATAAATTGGGAATACCAATACTATCTTTTAACGGAATTTTTTCGGCTAAACGTGTATCTAAATATTGATTGATCTCTTGTTGAGTAATGCTTAATAAACCAGCATTTGCGACAGTTGCACTTAAAGAAAGCAACAATAGAGCAGATTTACCTAATTTTTTCATAAAAACTCCTTTAAAAAATTGGTTTATAAGAAATAAACCAAGTAGAATGTTTGAATTATGATGTAAACGGTATAATAGTTTTATAAGAAAAGGAATAAAAAATGAAAAAAATTTTTATTATTGCATTCGCATTATTCATTTCTGCTTGTAGTCTTGGTGGCAGCGTGAGTGCAGGCGGTGGTTCGAATGGAATGGGTGTTGGATTAGGAATTGGCACTGGTATTCGTTTTTAACTTTTAAGATTTTACTCGGAATGAACTTTTTGCCAGAAACCTGTCAAAAAGGCACTTTTATGAGAAAAGGATAAACAATGAAACAACTTATTAAGAAATCATTCATCAGTTTAGCGTTATTTTCAGCTAGTTCTTTTACTTTTGCAGATGCACAAGCCGTAGTCGAGCTACAAAAGCGTTTAGAGCTTGTTAGTCAATATAGTGCAGACTTTGAACAGACTGTTCGTTCAAGTAAAGGTAAAGAAGTCCAAAAAGGTAGTGGGAAATTTCAGGTAAAACGCCCGAACTTATTTCGAATGGATACCAAAAGCCCGCAAGAGAATTTAATTGTGTCTGATGGGCAAACATTATGGTTTTACGATCCATTTGTTTCTCAAGTAACCGCAAATTGGGTAAAAGATGCGGTTAATAATACACCTTTTGTATTATTAACTAGTAATGATAAAAGCCACTGGGATCAATATGACGTTCAACAAAATATGGACGCTTTTGTCTTAAAGCCAAAATCTAAGAAAAGCAGTATTAAACAATTTGATGTGCGTATTGATGCAAACGGTTTATTAAAGGGTTTTAGCACTATTGAGCGTGATGGGCAAAGTAATTTGTATGTATTGCGAAATATCACAACTGCACCATTATCTGCTGATTTATTCAAATTTAATGTGCCGAAAGGGGCAGAACTAGACGATCAACGTAACAAAAAGTCGAAAAAATAATTAAATTGTTGGAGCGTTTAATTGACGCTCCATCAAGATTATAAAATCTCTTTTTTCTTATTTATTTGGTAACAGCAATGAAATCACTCTATCAACAACGCGATCCTTCAGAATGGCAACAGTTTATTGATCTACTTAAACAGGCTGTAAATGAAGATAAAACCGAAGATTTGCTTTCAATGTTATTAACTGCAGATGAGCGAAATGCGTTAGGTTTACGCGTACAAATAGTCAGTGCATTGCTTGATAATCAGGCTTCTCAACGTGAAATTCAACAACAACTTAATACCAGTGCGGCTACTATCACAAGGGGTTCTAATATGTTGAAAACCGTTGAACCGAGCATTCGTGATTGGGTAAGTGAAAAACTCAATGGCAAAGCGTAAAAAAAAGAAATCACTATGGGCTAAATGGCTGAGACCTTTCTTTTCAGTAAAGAAAAATGCGTCTATCAAAGAATGGGCTTGGTTTTTATTTAGTCGGGTAGGATTTGCAATAGCAAATTTTTATCTCTGTTTAACCTTAATTTTCTCTGTTGTACCCGTTCCATTTTCTGCTTATATGTTACAAAAGAAAGCAGAAAATCTGCTGCAATCAGATTATCGTATTCACTATGATTGGGTCAGCATTGATGATATTGCTTGGCAAATGCAAATGGCAGTAATTGCAGGAGAAGATCAGCGTTTTGACAATCATTTTGGGCTTGACCTTGATGCGATTTTACTTGCCTTAAAGCGGAATAATCAAACCCACAAAAAGCCCATTGGTGCATCAACCATCTCTCAACAAACAGTAAAAAATCTCTATTTATGGCACGGTACAAGTTGGATTCGTAAAGGAGTAGAAATTCCATTAACTTTGCTGGTTGAAACGGTATGGTCAAAAAAACGAGTATTAGAAGTTTATTTGAATATTGCCGAATTTGGTAAAGGTATTTTTGGGGTTGAAGCAGCAGCGAGACATTATTTTAATAAATCGGCAAAGCAATTAACAATGCAAGAATCTGCATTGTTGGCGGCTGCTTTGCCGAATCCGTTCATTTATCAAGTAAAAAGCCCAACACAGACAATGCGAAAGCGTCAACAATGGATTATTCAACAGATCCATAATCTAGGTGGAAGGGCTTATTTAACTAATTTATAGGTAGTCAAATGCGATTTTTAATGTTGTGTCGTGAACCCCGTTTATATAGTTGCCAACGCTTATTGTCAGTAGCTAATCAACTTGGGCATTCAATGGATATTCTTGATCCTAATCGCTTTCTACTGAAACTCTCACAAAGGCAATTTGAATATTATTACCAACAGGGCGATCTCTATGATAAGCATCGCCCTGAGCCGATTAAATTAGATCAATATGATGGTGTTATTCCCCGTTTTGGCACAACAAGTACGGAAATGGGTATTAACGTACTGTATCATTTCCAACAGCAAGGTATCAATGTATTAAACTCTGCGGAGTCATTCCGCTTAGCAAGAGATAAATGGCAAAGTTTACAGGCATTGGTTGGAGCAGGTATTGCTATTCCTGATAGTGCAATGGTTGGAGAGTTATATTCACTTAATCCAAGTGTTAAGCAGTTTCAACTCCCCCTTGTAATCAAAACCTTATCAGGCTCTCAAGGGGTAGGTGTAATGCTTGCAGAAAAGCCAAGTAGTGCCGTAAGCCTATTAGAAACCTTAAAAATGGCAAAGGTAAATTGTTTACTACAACACTTTGTTGCCGAATCGACAGGAGAAGATATTCGGGCTTTTGTGGTCGGCGATAAGGTTGTGGCATCAATGGTTCGTTATAGTACAAGCGGTGACTTTCGTGCCAATATTCACCAAGGCGGACGAGCGGAATCAATCTCTCTTTCAGAGCAAGAGCAACAAATTGCGATTGGAGCGACTAAAGCACTTGGGTTAGACGTGGCAGGAGTGGATCTTATTCGATCACAAACTAAAACATTAGTGTTGGAAGTGAATGCAAGCCCTGGATTAGAGATGATTGAAAAAGTAAGTCAGCAAGATATTGCAACCAAGATGGTCAAGCATTTATTGCAAAAAATCGAAAGAAACTAACCGCTTATCTTTCCTATTTTTATAGGATTAGGTTAGAATAACGGCTATTTTTGATAATTAAAGGGTAAATGTAGTCGCCTATGTATAATGAATTGGCACAAACACTTCCAGAATTGATTTCGTGGACAAAAGATCGTGAATTTTCACTCTCGCTTTCAACCGAACGCTTAGCTTTTCTATTGGCAATATCCCTTTATAACAATGAGAGAACAGATGGCGAATTACTCGAATCTGATTTACAAGATCTTTTCCGCCACGTTTCTACTGTTTTTGAACAGTCCGATAGCACTCTAACTCAACGTGCAAACAATGCCATTAACGAACTTGTTAAACAGCGTTTTCTTAATCGTTTTAGCAGTGAATTTACCGAAGGATTAGCAATTTATCGCTTAACGCCATTAGGGGTTGGCGTTGCTGACTACTACGTCCGCCAACGTGAATTTTCTACATTACGCCTTTCAATCCAACTTTCTATCGTTGCCGATGAAATTCAAAGAGCATCAGCATCTGCCGAAGAAGGTGGAGATGAGCGTTTTTGGCGTCAGCAAGTTTTCGCCCCATTAAAATATTCAGTTGCAGAAATTTTTGACAGTATCGACCTTTCACAACGAATGATGGACGAAAATCAACAGCAGATCCGAGAGCGAATTGCGGCATTATTAAGCCAAAATTGGCACCAAGCAATCGCTACTTGTCAGCAATTACTTGATGAAACATCACTGAATTTACGAGAATTACAAGATACACTTAATGCCGCAGGGGATAAATTACAAGCTCAATTATTGCGTATTCAAAGCTGTTTAATTGGACGTGATGATCTTGAATTTGTTGATGTACTCGTGGTTAATCTACAAAATAAACTTGACCGTATCATTAGCTGGGGACAACAGTCGATTGATTTATGGATCGGTTACGATCGCCACGTGCATAAATTTATTCGTACTGCCATTGATATGGATAAAAATCGTGTCTTTGGTCAGAGATTACGCCAATCAATCCAAGATTATTTTGAACAACCTTGGCAACTCTACTTTACCAAAGCTGATTCACTACTGGATCTGCGTGATGATGAAACCGAATTTAATGAAGCGGAAGCAATAGGTGAATTACCGACCGAATTAGAGTATGAGTCGCTTTCAGAAGTCCAAGAACAAATCGTTACTATTATGCAAGCACATCTTGCCCCATATCGAGAGCAAGGCAAACCAATTGATTTAAGTGAAATTTTGCGTGAGCAACTCGCAAAATATCCACTTTCACGCCACTTTGATGTGGCTCGCATTATCGTTGATCAAGCGGTTAAACTGGGTATGGCAAGTCAAGATAGCCAAGCGGTTTACCCACAGTGGCAATCCATTAACCATAATGGTGCAGAAGTACAAGCGAATGTGATTGATCAATATAACCCATAATAAATTTCTAAGTAATTGAAGCGGTAAGATTCCGCATAAATTTTGAAAAAGGTGATGATTCACCCTAATTGAGATATAAGAAATGACAGACACTCAAGAACTTATCCCGACCAAATTAGCACAAGCGATTGCTAATCCTATTTTTCCTGCGTTGGATAGCCAGTTACGCTCGGGGCGACACATTAGCCTTGAAGCCTTAGATGAACACGCTTTCCTAATGGATTACCAAGCAGAATTAGAACTCTTTTATCGCCGTTATCACGTTGAGTTAATTCGTGCACCTGAAGGTTTTTTCTATCTTCGCCCGAAAGCATCAACCTTAATTACCCGTAGTGCGATGAGTGAAATGGAAATGTTAGTCGGTAAAGTGCTTTGTTATCTCTATCTCAGCCCAGAGCGTTTGGCACAGCAAGGCATTTTTAGTTACGATGAAGTTTACGATGAGTTACTGAATTTAGCTGATGAAAGTAAATTACTTAAAGCAATTAATCCACGTTCAACAGGATCGGATTTAGATAAAGCAAAACTCGCTGAAAAAGTCGGCGGAGCATTACGCCGTTTACAACGTTTAGGAATGATTGTGCGTGTTGGTGATCAAAACAGCAGAAAGTTTGTGATTTCTGAATCAGTATTTCGTTTTGGTGCGGATGTTAGAACAGGGGACGATCCAAGAGAAGCCCAACTTCGTTTAATTCGTGATGGAGAAGCCACTACGCCTGAATTACTGGCTCAACAAGCGGTGAGTTTTGATGAAGAAATTACAAATGATACAGAAACAGAAGATGAAATAGAACAAGGCGGGGAAGAGTAATGGAAAATATCGAATTGCAAAATAATCAACCAATCGCACCGCTTGCACGCCCTGAAGGGATTGTTCGTGGCAAATTCCGTTCTCTAACATTGATTAACTGGAACGGTTTTTTTGCTCGTACCTTTGATTTAGATGAGCTAGTAACGACCTTATCAGGCGGAAATGGTGCGGGTAAATCTACCACGATGGCAGGTTTTGTAACGGCATTGATCCCTGATTTAACTTTAATTAACTTCCGTAATACCACCGAAGCAGGTTCCACATCAAGTTCTCGTGATAAAGGCTTATATGGTAAGCTCAAAGCAGGTGTGTGTTATGCGGTTTTAGAAAGTGAAAATTCACGCCAACAACGTGTGATCACAGGCGTGCGTTTACAACAGATCGCAGGGCGAGATAAAAAAGTCGATATTCGCTCTTTCTCTATTCAAAATATCCCAGCCGAACACTCAGTGATCTCTATTTTTACTGAGCAAGTCGGCGATAAAAATGCTCGAGTTTTAGCACTCAATGAATTAAAAGATCGTTTTGATGGTTCAGAAATTCAGTTTAAACAATACAGCTCAATTACAGATTATCATAGTTTTTTATTTGATCTTGGGGTTATTCCTAAACGTTTACGCTCATCGGGCGATCGCAGTAAATTCTATAAATTGATTGAAGCATCACTTTACGGTGGGATTTCCAGTGTAATTACCAAATCTCTGCGTGATTATTTACTCCCTGAAAATTTAGGGGTTCGTCAAGCCTTCCAAGATATGGAATCCGCATTGCGTGAAAACCGAATGACCCTTGAGGCGATTAAAGTTACTCAGTCTGATCGTGATATGTTTAAAAAGCTGATTACGGAATCAACTAACTATGTTTCAGCAGATTTTATGCGTCACGCAAATGAACGTCGTGGTAATGTACAGTTAGCCGTTGAAAAACGCCAAGAATGGTATCAAGCTAAATCACAAATTCTACTGGAACAGCAACGCTTTGTGGAATTTAGCCGAGAAGCAAATGAACTCGCAGAAAATGAAGGGACGTTAGAAGCGGAATATAATAGTGCGTCCGATCATCTTAATTTAGTAATGAATGCGGTTCGCCATCAAGAAAAAGTAGAACGCTACCAAAGTGAAGTTGATGAACTTAACGAAAAGTTAGAAGAACAACAAATTGCTGTTGAAGAAGTGGCAGAACGTACCGAACAGATCCAAGCTCGAGCAGAAGAGAGCGAAGAGGTGGTAGAAGGGTTACGTTCACAAATGGCAGATTATCAGCAGGCTTTAGATGCACAACAAACTCGAGCATTACAATATCAACAAGCCATTAACGCCCTTGAAAAAGCTAAACAACTTTGTGGTTTACCGCATTTAGATTTACATAATGCGGAAGATTACCTTGCGGAGTTTTCGGCTCAAGAAACGGAAATGACCGATCAGGTGTTCGATTTAGAACAACGTCTCTCTGTTTCTGATATGGCAAAAACACAATTCGATAAAGCCTATGAACTCGTTTGCAAAATTTCGGGCGAAACGGACCGCTTACAAGCGTGGGAAGAAGCGAGAAAACTCTTAGCTCACTACCCAGCCAAAAAAAATCACGCACAACAAGCGGTAGCATTACGTCAGAAATTAGCCGATCTTGAACAGCGTTTACATCAGCAACAAAATGCACAACGCCTACTTACAGAATTTAATCAGAAAGCACAACTACAGCTAGAAAGTGCCGAAGAATTAGAAGTTTACTATGAAGAGCAACAAGCCAAAGTTGAAGATTTAGAAGCAGAGTTAGCGGAATTTGTTGAAATCCGTTCTACCCAACGACAACAGCGTGAACAGCTTAACCAGCAATATCAACAACTGGCTCAAAATGCTCCTGCGTGGCATACGGCACAATCTGCCTTATTACGTTTACAAGAACAATGTGGTGAAACTTTTGAAGCAAGCCAATCAGTAATGCAGTTTATGCAAAACATCCTAAGTCGTGAGCGTGAAGCAACCCTTGAACGTGATAACTTAGCCCGTTATGAACAGCAGTTAGAAACACAAATTTCACGTTTAAGCCAACCTGATGGGGCGGAAGATATTCGTTTAAATCATCTTGCTGAAAAATTCGGAGGGGTATTACTTTCAGAACTTTATGATGATGTGTCATTAGAAGATGCACCCTATTTCTCTGCGTTATACGGCGAAGCTCGCCACGCTATCGTTGTGCGTGATTTAGAAGCAACTAAAGCCCAATTAGCCCAGTTAGATGATTGCCCTGATGATCTTTACCTGATTGAAGGCGATCCAAACGCTTTTGATGACAATGTATTTAATGCGGAAGAATTAGCAGATGGTGTGGTTGTTCAAGTCTCTAATCGTCAATGGCGTTACTCTAAATTCCCTGAAGTACCATTATTTGGACGAGCATCTCGTGAAAAGCAACTAGAAAAGCTCAAAGTAGAACGAGATGAAACCGCAGAAAAACACGCAGAACGAGCTTTTGATGTGCAAAAATGCCAGCGTTTACATCAACATTTAACACAATTTGTTGGTACGCATTTAGCGTTAGCGTTCCAACCAGATCCTGAAGTGGCAATGCAACAAATTGCTCAAAAACGAGCTGAAATTGAACGTGAACTTAATCAAGCAAACGGACTGGAACAACAAATTCGCCACCAGCTTGATAATAGCAAAGCTCAACTACAACTATTAAATAAAGTGTTGCCACAGCTCAATGTGTTGGCGGACGAAACTTTAGAAGATAGAGTAGAAGAGTGCAAAGAGCAGTTATTGTCGGCACAAGACGATGAACAATATATTCGCCAATTTGGGCAGTATTTAGCACAACTAGAGCCGATTGCGTCAGCATTAAAGAGTGATCCAACACAATTTGAACAACTTCAAGAGCGTTACAAGCGGTCAGTTGAGCAACAAAAATTGCTTAAACAGAAAGTCTTTAGCTTGTCTGATGTGCTTCAACGCCGTTTACATTTTAGCTACCAAGAAAGTGTAGGGATAGAAGGCTCGGCATTAAATGAACAACTTCGCCAACGTTTAGAGATTGCTCAACGAGAGCGTGAGCTAGTACGTGATCAGCTCCGCCAAGCACAAACTCAACTAACACAGTACAACCAAGTTCTGACATCATTACGCAGTTCTTATGATGCAAAAAATCAGATGTTACAAGAACTTCTGCGTGAAATGGACGAGTATGGTATTCGAAATGATTTAGAAGCCGTTGAACGAGCAACTTTACGACGTGACGAATTACAACAACGTTTGAGCCAACAACGTATGCGTAAGAGTTATCTTGACAAGCAAGTCGCCGTAATTGGGGCAGAGATGGATAATCTGACTAAAGCGATGCGTAAAGCAGAGCGAGATTATCATAGCCAACGTGAAATTGTGGTACAAGCGAAAGCAAGTTGGTGTCTAGTATTACAAATGTCACGCAATAGTGATGTAGAAAAACGCCTAAATCGCCGAGAGCTGGCTTATCAATCTGCTGAAGAATTACGCTCTATATCTGATAAAGCATTGGGAGCATTACGCCAAGCTGTTGCTGATAATGAATACCTGCGTGATAGTCTGCGTGCATCGGAAGATAACCGTAAACCAGAAAATAAAGTTGCGTTCTTTATTTCAGTGTATCAACATCTACGTGAGCGTATTCGTCAGGATATTATTAAAACCGATGATCCGATTGATGCGATTGAGCAAATGGAAATTGAACTTTCTCGCTTGACTAATGAATTGACTAGTCGTGAGAAAAAATTAGCAATCAGTGCAGAAAGTGTGGCTAACATTCTACGCAAAACCATTCAACGTGAACAAAATCGTATTTTACAGCTTAACCAAGGGCTACAAAATATTGCCTTTGGTCAAGTAAAAGGCGTGCGTTTAGTGGTGAATATTCGTGATACTCACGCTATTTTACTGAATGCACTTTCAAGTGAACGAGAACAGCATACTGATCTATTTGAAAATCAGAAATTAAGTTTCTCAGAAGCCTTAGCGATGCTTTATAAACGAGTAAATCCACATTTAGAAATGGGACAACGTACTCCACAAACGATAGGCGAAGAGCTACTAGATTACCGTAATTACCTTGACTTAGAAGTGGAAACTTTCCGAGGTGCAGATGGTTGGATGCGTGCAGAAAGTAGTGCATTATCAACAGGGGAAGCGATTGGTACTGGTATGTCCATCTTACTTATGGTTGTACAAAGTTGGGAAGAAGAATCTCGCCGTTTAAGAGCGAAGGATATTCTGCCTTGTCGTTTACTCTTCTTAGATGAAGCAGCTCGACTTGATGCAATGTCTATCAATACGTTATTTGAACTATGCGAACGTTTAGATATGCAATTATTGATTGCTGCACCTGAAAATATTAGCCCAGAAAGAGGGACAACCTATAAACTAGTGCGTAAGATTGCAAATAACCAAGAATACGTTCACGTCGTTGGACTAAAAGGATTTGGACAAGTATAGTATAAGCTAATTTGTAAAGAAAAGCGGTCAAACTTATTATGATTTGACCGCTCGGATACAAAGTTTTTTTATTCGGACGCTCTGCGTCCGTTATTTTTATTTTCAAATATACTAATTTAAAAACGGTATAAAAATTAAATAACTATACTAATATAACGGCATTTATCAATGCCCGTATTGCATTTGTTGAGGATAAAGACAACAGTGGGTTTCAATACTAAAATACCAACATAGAGGAAATTATTGTAAACAAAAATTTCCAAAATGTGAATTTGGCGGTATCATAGGCATCTATAAGCGATAAGATTTGGCTTGAAATTTGCAAAAGGATAGAACAATGAGATTAGCGATAACCTGTGTAGAAAGAGTAGGCGTAGCCCAAGATATTTTAAGTTTATTAGTAAAAAATCAGATAAATTTAGAAGGCATTGAACTACAAAAATTTGCAGATAAAGGAGTGGTATATTTACGCACCGAAGTTGTAGATGAAAATGTACAGCCTAAATTACTCAAAGAAATTACTAAAATCTCAGGGGTAACACAGGTTCAGCATATTCATCATTTACCCCAAGAACGTAAAAATTTAGAGTTACAAGCGGTATTAGGTGCTTTACCTAATCCTGTTTTATCCATTGATTTACAAGGGAATATTGAGTTTGCTAATCAACAGGCGATTAAGTCTCTATTGCCTGTGTATAAACAAAATTTATCTAAACGTAAACAGGATAAATTACAGACACTCAATGGTATTCCATTGAATGATGTATTAGCAAATTTAAATAAAACCAAATGGTATAGAGCTTTTCTTGAACAAGGTGCTGCTGCACAGCAAGATACCTTACAACCTATTTTCTATCCAATTCAATTTGATAATCAGATGTGGCGTATTGATTTATTACCGATCGAATTATGGGAAACCGATCAAAATCGCCCATTAGGTTATGTGGTGGCATTGCAATCACAACAAGCGATGCAACTCGATTTACATCAATTTATGGCAAATCAAACCAGTGAATTTGATGCAATGATTGCAACTAGCCCTAAAATGAAACTGGCAATAGAACAAGCTAAGAAGTTTGCTATATTGAAAGCTCCTTTACTCATTCAAGGGGAAACAGGGACTGGTAAAGATTTATTTGCTAAGGCTTGCCACCAATTTAGTTTTAGACGAGATGAGCGTTTTATTGCCGTAAACTGTGCGGGCTTGCCCGAAGATGATGCCGAAAGTGAAATGTTTGGTTACAACATTGAAGGCAAAGAGAGAATGGGCTTTTTTGAATACACTAATGGTGGTACGGTTCTGCTAGATAATGTTGCGGAGCTATCTTTAGATATGCAAGCTAAGTTGCTACGTTTTTTAAATGATGGGGTATTCCGTAGAGTGGGTGCTGAACGAGAAATTCAGGTTGATGTAAGGGTGATTTGTACCACTCAAAAACCATTAGCACAGCTAGTAAATGAAGGAAAAATGCGAGAAGATCTTTATCATCGCCTAAATGTTCTTACATTAAATTTACCGCCACTGCGTGAGCGACAAGCCGATTTGCCTTTACTTGCCGATCATTTTATTAGCCAAATTAGCCAGCAGCTTGGCATCAAAGAGCCGAGCTATGACGAATTTTTCTTACAAGCCTTACAGCGACACCGTTGGGCAGGAAATTTACGAGAACTCTATAATGCAATTTATCGTGCTTGTTCTTTGGCAAATCAACAACTCCAAGTTAAAGATTTAGATTTGCCTGAAGAATCGTTGCCTGATGCAGAAATGTTAAATTTAGAGCAAGCTTCTCTTGATGAATTACTCAATCAATTTGAGTCTTCACTATTACGCAAATTCTATGCGGAATATCCAAGTACTCGTAAACTTGCACAACGTTTAGGGATTTCTCACACTGCAGTGGCGAATAAATTGCGACAATATGGAATCGGTAAATAATGAAACGCTATCAACAAGCGGTTGCTTTATGCAGTTTTTTTGCAATATTTAGCTTAAATCCAACCGCTTATTCCGCCCCGAGTATTCCTCAAGCTTTGCTAAATAATAGCGTGGTTTATTGTACTGATGGTTCAGATTTCTCTTTTAATCCCCAACGGGCAGAAGTGGGGAGCAATATGAATATTGTAACGGAACAGCTTTACGATAAATTGATTGAGTTTGATCCCGTTACCAATAAATTGAAACCCGCTCTAGCAGAACGATTTGTAGTCAGTGATGATGGTTTAACTATTACATTTTACTTGCGTAAAAATGTACCATTTCACCATACTCCTTGGTTTACACCAACTCGTAAACTAAATGCAGAAGATGTAGTATTTTCATTAAATCGAATGATGGCGAGGGAGTTTGAGTTACCAGAGTTAAGTACTGAGCAACAAGCGACTTTAGCTCGTTATCGTATCAATAGCGAAATTGCTGAGCGAACTTATTTTCCCTATTTTGACAGTGTAAGACTAAAACATCGTATTGAGACAATTACTGCTCCAAATAGCCACACTGTAACGATTAAATTAGTGGCTGCCGATAATGCTTTATTACATCATCTTGCGAGTCAGTATGCGGTTATTTTATCGAAAGAGTACGCTTTACAATTAAATGCTGATGAAAATCTCGCTCAGTTAAACCGTTTACCTATTGGTACAGGAGCGTATCAAGTGGAACGTTATGTGCAAGATGATCACGTTCGTTTAATTCCAAACCCAAATTATTGGGGGAAGAAAGCTCACATAGGGAATATGATTGTTGATTTTTCAACGACAGCGACAGGGCGAATGGCAAAATTCTTAAATAAAGAGTGTGATATATCCGCTTTTCCTGAGCCTAGCCAGCTATCTGTTTTAACCGACAAGCAAGCGATTGTGCAAAGTGATGGAGCAAACTTAGCGTATTTAGCCTTTAATTTTCGCCAAGAAAAGATGCAAGATATTGCACTTCGTCAGCAAATTGCACAAGCTATTGATCGCCAGCGATTAGCAAAATTACTGTTTTATTCAATGGCGGACGTTGCTGAAAATGTATTACCCAAAGCGATTTTTCCTGAAACAAACCTAGATGGTTATCTTTATCCGCACATTGTTCGCAAAAAATCAGCGGAAACTGACCGCTTGAATCTATGGGTGGTAGATGAGAAAAAAGTTTATAATCCACATCCATTAAAAATGGCGGAACTGATTAGGGCGGATTTAGCCAAAGTTGGCATTACTGTTCAGGTTCGTCAAGTCAGTCGAGCTTATCTAGTACAGCAATTAGAGAATAATCAAGCAGACTACGATCTCATTTTAGGTGGCTGGCTAGCGAATAATTTTGATGCTGACGGTTTTTTGTCGCCTATTCTGAGTTGTGATGCACAAAATGCAGTAACTAATTTATCAAATTGGTGCGATCACGATTTTGATGCGTTGCTACAAAGTGCAAGGTTAAGTGAAGATAATTTTGTACAACGACTACTGTATCGCCAAGCACAAATGTTATTGCAACAGCAACTGCCGATCCTACCGCTTGTGAATACTAAAAGGGTGTTATTAGTTAGCCCTAAAGTTGCCAAGGTCAATATTAGCCATTTTGGGCAAGTGAAGCTAGCTGAAATCACTTTAAAGACGTTATCTACTCACTAGTAACGCAAAGAGAAATTTAAAGATGTTATTTGCATTGATTAGAAAATTATTTTTAACCTTGATTACGCTGATTATTTTATCTTTTATCAGTTATCATATTTTATTGCGAGATCCGCTAAATAACTTAGTTGAAAACGATTTCATCGCATATATCAATTATGTTCAGGCTTTATTACAAGGGGATTGGGGGATTAACCATAACACAGGAGAACCATTAGCTAAACAGATCTTAAATGTGTTTCCTGCTACGATTTCACTTTGTTTATCGGCATCATTTTTATCTCTATTACTAGGGATACCTTTAGGCTTTTTTTCAGCAACACAACGACAACATCTTATTGGGAAATTACTTTCAACATTAGGTTCACTTAGTTTAGCTGTGCCAGTATTTTGGTTGGCAATTTTGTTGCTTGCTTACGCTTCTGCAAACCATTGGGCAATTTCGGCAGTAGGAGAAATTCACCCTATTTATGCAGTGCCTTCAGTTACGGGGGTAACTTTTATTGATATTTTATTTTCAGATTCCCCCTATAAATTAAAAATGATGCAAAGTGCGTTACAACATCTAGCTTTACCTACTTTAATTCTAGCATTACCCGCAACATTAGAAACTTTACGCATTACAGAGCAACGGACGCTATATGTAATGAAACAGAATTACGTTAAAGTTGCTCGTGTGCGTGGCTGGTCGCCATTAAAAATTTGGTGTAGCCATATTATTCGTAATACACTACCTGCATTAGTACCAATGATCGCTCGCAATATAACACTTATTTTTGCTTTTGGAATGTTGATTGAAAATGTGGTGAGTTGGGACGGTGTTGGGCGTTGGATAATCAATGCGTTATCTATTCAAGATTACCACGCGATTTCTGCTGGGGTTGTGGCAATCGGTTTATTTGTTTTGTCGGTGGATTTACTAGCCAGTTTAATCACTACTTTATTAGACCCTTCACAGAAGAAAGATTGGTATGCTAAATAATAAAGATCCTGAACAATTTAGAGAGTCTGCCTATTTTAGTCAATTTTGGGCGGAGCTACGCCAAGATACCATTGCCTTAGTGAGTGTTAATCTATTTCTTGCATTGCTTGGCTTAACATTATTAGGCTATTGGATTGCTCCTTATTCTGCGGAACAACAGTTTATTGGTTTAGAGTTGATGCCACCATCTTGGAATGATGAAGGACAAATTAGCCACTTCTTTGGTACTGATGATTTAGGACGAGATATTTTTAGTCGGATTTTATCAGGTTTTTATTATACCGTAGGCTCGGCATTAGCCATTACGGTAGCCATTGCAATTATCGGTGGTATGATTGGTATTTTAGCTGGAGCAAAAAAGGGGAGTTCCTTTTTTATTCTTTCACACCTATTTGATACTTTTTTATTTACGCCCATTCTATTAATTGCAATTATTATCGCTACCTTAATGGAACCTAGCTTACCGAATGCAATGTTGGCTGTTTTTTTGGCGATGCTACCGCATTTTATCCATAAAATTTATCAAACCACTCAGCAAGAATTAAAGCGGGAATATGTTGTTACCCTTCGTTTAGAAGGGGCAAGATTTAGAGATCTTGTGAAAGAAGTGATCTTACCCAATTTAACAGTGATTGCAGTGAAAGAACTTTCTCATATTTTTGTGATAGCAGTGCTAGATATTAGTGCATTAAGTTTTATTTCACTTGGGGCAAAAAGCCCAACACCCGAATGGGGAACAATGATTCGAGACTCAATGGAATTAGTTTATATTGCCCCTTGGACAGTGATTTTACCTGGGGTTGCAATCGTCTTTGTGATCTTAATTATTACACTATTGGGTAATAGTATTGTGCGTGTTTTAGAGAAATATCGGTATTAGTTATGGCATTGTTAGATATTCGTCATTTAAGTATTGAAATTGAAACACCAGAAGGGCGAATTAAAATGGTGGATAACATCAATCTCACACTAGATAGCGGTGAGATTTGTGGCTTAGTTGGCGAATCAGGTTCAGGTAAAAGTTTAATCGCTAAAGTTATTTGTGGACTAGTTAAAGAAGAGTGGATTATTACCGCTGACCGATTTCGTTTTAATGATGTTGAGCTTTTAAAACTCTCACCATCACAACGTAGGAAATTAGTGGGCGATGATATTTCAATGATCTTTCAAGATCCGCTTTCCTGTTTAGACCCAAGTTTACCTATTGGTAAACAATTGAGCCAAACTATCCGCTTTAAAGGTAAATGGTGGCAATGGTTTGGCTGGAAAAAACGTAAAGCCATTGAGTTACTACATCGTGTAGGTATTAAAGATCACCAAGATGTAATGCAAAGTTACCCAACGGATTTAACCGAAGGGGAAGCTCAAAAAGTGATGATTGCTATGGCTGTGGCTAACCAGCCCCGTTTATTAGTGGCTGATGAACCAACAAATACAATGGAAGCCACAACACAGCTACAAATTTATCGCTTGCTTTCCAGTATGAATAAGAATTTAGGTACATCAATCATTTTAGTTAGTAACGATATGTTGAGTATTCATAAATGGGTTGATTCCTTTAATGTGCTTTATTGCGGTCAAACGGTGGAAATCGCCACGAAAGAAACCATAATGGAAACCCCATTTCACCCTTACACTTCAGTGTTATTACATAGTGTTCCTGATTTTTCTCAGCCTTATCCATTTAAGGGGCGGTTAAATACCCTAAAAGGAAGCGTTCCAATGCTTAAAGAGATGCCGATTGGCTGTCGCCTAGGGCCACGTTGCCCTTTTGCTCAGAAAAAATGTGTGGTTAAACCGCCATTAAGAAAGTTCCGCCAGCACGAATTTGCTTGCCATTTCCCGATTAACTTTCGTGAGCAAAATTTCTTGAAAAAATCTGAATTTATCCCTGTGGTTGTGAATGATAAGCCTGAGATGAGTGGGTGAAAGAAAATAAGTGAAAAAATACAGACGACTGGCTATAACCTAATTATTTATCTTGCTTCCACTCAACCATTGCCTCTATAAAAGTGAGCAATTTAGCCCGATCTTTGGCATTTAATTGTGACAGTAATTCATCAAATTGACGTGATTGGTCTTGTAAACGATGGCTTTGCTTCAGAAAATCAGAAGGTTCGCAACCAAAAAGTTCAGCAAATTCAAACAGACGAGGAACATTCGGTACGATATTTCCTCGTTCTATTCGTGAAATAGAATCAATACTTAAATCTAATAATTCTGCAACCTTTGCTTGAGAAAGCCCTACTTGTTTTCGATATTTGGCAATCATCATTCCTACATTTTTGGCAATTACTGCATTTTCTTCTGTCATACGAATTTCCTTCTGAACTAAAAGGATCGTATCTCTTCACAAAAATATCAAAAGGGATTAAAATGCCTACATAAGATTAAAAATCTTATAATACATAGAAGAAACAGTTAAATTATAGGAAAAAATTATGTCGCAAGCCCATCTCAATGATTTTATTAACAAAATCCAAAATGATCCTTCGTTAAGTGATGCAGATAAAGCCAAAGTTTTACAAAATGCAGCTGCATTACGAGATACTAAAGTCAATATTCTTATTACTGGTGGAACAGGTGTAGGAAAATCTTCTACTATCAATGCATTATTTGGTATGGATAAAGCAAAGGTCGGTATGGGTGTTGATCCTGAAACAATGGATATTAAAAAATTTGAACTCAGTAATATTACTTTATGGGATAGCCCTGGGTTAGGGGATGGAAAGGATGCTGATGTTCGTCATTCAAAAGGTATCATCAATACATTACTTGAAAAAGATAGTAACGGCGATTTATTAATTGATCTTGTTTTAGTTATTTTAGATGGTGGTAGTCGTGATTTAGGCACATCTTTTGAGCTAATTACAAATGTGATTATTCCTAATTTAGGTAAAGATAAAAAGCGTTTATTGATTGCGATTAACCAAGCGGATATGGCAATGAAAGGACGAAATTGGGATTATGATAAAAATGAGCCATTACCACCATTAGTTAAATTCCTTGATGAAAAAGTAGAATCAACTCGTAAGCGTATTTTAGAAGCAACAGGGGTTGATGTCACACCGATCTATTATTCAGCAGGTTATCAAGATGAAACAGGTTCTCAGCAACCGTATAATTTATCTAAACTATTAGCGTTTATTTTACGTCATACAAAAGAAGAAAAACGTATTGTTTTTGCTGATGAAATCAACAAAGATCCACGAATTTGGGAAAAAGATGAAAATGTTGAAAAACATCAAAAAGAAATAAAAGAATCTTTTCTTGAATCAGCGATTAAAGTTCTTGGTAAGGGCGTAGAAGCAGTGCTTGAGCCTGTTAAAGATCTCATTGAAGCTGGAACTAATTTCCTAAAAGAAGTAGGAAATGTCATAAGTAAATTCAAATTTTGGTAAATAAAATGTATTGGTCAAAAATTTGGGGGGAATTTGAATCCTATAACGAATTTACCTCACAGCTCCGCACTGAAAAACTAGAAAAAATCAGGTCAATTATTTCTAATAGAGGGTTACATTATCCTTTAGATGTGGCTCTCGTGGGAGCAACTGGTGTAGGAAAAAGCTCAACCATAAATGTGTTATTTGGTGAAACCCTAGCAAAAGTAGGAACAGGTGTAGAACCTGAAACACAATTTATCACTGAATATCAAACTGAGCGATTTCGTTTACACGATACCGCTGGGCTTGGTGATGGATTAGAGACAGACAAACGTCATTCTATGAATTTGACTGATTTACTTCTTAAAACTTATAGGAATAGTGATGTTAATTACCATCTTATCGATCTCTGCCTTGTTATTCTTGATGGCTCTAGTCGCGATATGGGAACAACCTATAAAACATTAGAGCAAGTGGTACTACGATGCATTGAACCCAAAAGAGTTATCGTAGCCATTAATCAAGCAGATATGGCAATGAAAGGGCGAAATTGGGATTATGTACTTAATCGCCCTCAATGTGAATTGACAGACTTTTTGAATGAAAAAGCACGTTCTGTTCAAGATAGAATCAAAGAAGCAACTGGATTGAGTATTAGTAAACCTGTTTTTTATAGTGCTGAAAAGAAATGGAATGTGGATAAGCTAATGGATCACATCATTGATCATATTCCTTATGACCGCCGTAGGGGTGAGGCATAACTTGGTGTAATGGACAAAATAGTTGCTAACAACATAATAAAAATATTATTAGCAACTATTTTGTCCATTACATCCCCACTTTTACTTCTATAAAAGTGGGTTTATTAGTGGTTTGGAGCGAACCATTTGGTTCGCTTTTTTAATTTGGTGTGAGTGTGAAGATTTGCACTTCATAGCGTTGCTACTCATCCCTTAAGAAAATATTGATTTAAACTTAATCTCTCAATTCAATGTGAGGTTGGCACTCACAGAAACGCTACCACTACACCAACAACATTTGCAATCAATTTGGGTTCTATTTTCATATTAATATCCATTCCTTCTAATGAAAAAGATAATTCTAAATTTGATAAGAATTTAGATACATAGGGAATTAAGACTAAATAGTCAATATTTACTAAAGTTCCGAATTCTTTTTATTCCCACTCAATCGTTGCAGGTGGTTTTCCTGAAACGTCATATACTACACGGGAAATACCGTTTACTTCGTTGATGATGCGGTTTGAGATTTTACCAAGTAAATCGTATGGTAAATGAGCCCAATGTGCAGTCATAAAGTCGATGGTTTCTACGGCACGCAGTGAGACAACCCAATCATATTTTCTACCATCGCCCATTACGCCTACTGATTTCACTGGTAGGAATACGGTGAAGGCTTGGCTAACTTTATAGTACCAATCGGATTTATATAGTTCTTCAATAAAAATTGCATCAGCTTTGCGTAATAAATCGCAATATTCTTTTTTCACTTCACCTAATACACGCACGCCTAAGCCTGGGCCTGGGAATGGGTGGCGATTTAACATATCGGCAGGTAAGCCAAGGGCTAAGCCAATTTTACGCACTTCATCTTTAAATAATTCACGCAATGGCTCAACTAAACCAAGTTTCATATAGTCGGGTAATCCACCTACATTATGGTGTGATTTAATAACGTGTGCTTTACCTGTTTTACTTGCCGCAGATTCAATAACATCTGGATAAATTGTACCTTGAGCTAACCATTTTACATTGGTGAGTTTTTTCGATTCATCATCAAAGACATCAACGAATACTTTACCGATAATTTTACGTTTTGCTTCAGGATCACTGATACCTTTTAGTGCATCTAAGAAACGGTCTTCCGCATCAACACGAATAATATTTAAACCGAATTTATCGCCAAACATATCCATTACTTGATCGGCTTCGTTTAAACGAAGTAAACCATTATCTACGAATACGCAGTGTAAGTTTTTACCAATAGCTCGGTGTAGGAGTAGAGCAGTAACAGAAGAATCCACACCGCCAGATAAGCCTAAAATAACTTCATCATCGCCTACTTGTGCTTTAATACGAGCAACTGCATCATCAATAATGTTTTCAGCCGTCCAACGAGTTTCACAACCACAGATACCAACAACAAAGTTTTTGATTAGCTCTAAACCACTTTTGGTATGGGTTACTTCTGGGTGGAATTGTACCCCGTAGAAACGGCGGTTTTCGTCTGACATTGCGGCAATAGGACAGGTTGGGGTAACGCCTGTGATTTGGAAATTTTCAGGCAAACGGGTAACTTTATCACCGTGACTCATCCATACGTCAAGTTTTGGTGTAGAAGCGGTCAGATCGTCATTTAATTTTGCAAATAAACTGTCTGTTGCTTTTAATTCTACCGAGGCATAACCAAATTCACGATGATCAGAATTTTCAGTTAATCCGCCTAATTGCATTGCCATTGTTTGCATTCCATAGCAGATACCAAGCACAGGAACGCCTGCATTGAATACATATTCAGGTGCTCGTGGGCTATTCTCTTCAGTGGTACTTTCTGGGCCACCTGAAAGAATAATCCCTGTTGGGTTAAACTCACGGATTTGCTCTTCCGTTACGTCCCAAGCCCAAAGCTCAGAGTAAACGCCAATATCACGAATACGGCGTGCAATAAGTTGGGTATATTGTGAACCGAAGTCCAAAATTAAGATTTTGTGTTTATGAATGTTTGTCATTGTTTTTTCTCTGTGATTTAAATAGATTAAAATAATTAACTAATCAGCTTTGCTCTTGACTGAGCCTAAATAAATTGCAAAAAGGGTTAATATAGCCCCACACCATTGCAATGAACTAATTTGTTTTTCTAACAGTGTACTGTCAATCACTAAAGCTGCAACAGGTTCGCTGAGTAATAATAAGCCTGTTAAACTTAAACTAAGTTTAGGGATTGAGTAGGCAATTAGCCCCCAAGCAATACATTGCATTACTATTCCATATATTAAAACTAGCCCAATATCAGAGACTGTTTTGGGATATAAAGTATCACTATTAAAATAGAGTGATGGAAGTATTAGCACAAATGCACCACTTAAACTGATTAACCACATCATTGGGAAAATCGAGATAGTTTCTTCTTTATGTGCTTGTCTAATGGTTGCCATTGATCCTGCTAGGCAAGCCCCTGATAATAAGCCGATAAAAATACCGTAAGCACCATCAACATTATGGGTTAATTCAGGGCTTGCTATAAGTATTACGCCAACAACTGCAATAAATAAGCTCAATAATTGTAATTTTGTTTGTTTTTCATTAAAGAAAATCCAAGCAATTCCTGCTAGGAAAAATACCTGTAAGCTATTTAATAATGTTGAAATACCAGGGCCAACCGCATAAATGCTTTCGTGCCAAAATGCTAAATCAAACGCAAGCAATATACCCGAAAATACAGCCCACATAATTGCTTTGGGGTTTTTAGGTAAATGCTTACGATAAATCTTCATCAGTACCCAGAAAATTCCCGTCGCAATAAGTAATCGCCAAAAGGCAATGGCATAAGCACCAACAGGCACAAATTTAACAATAAGGCTTCCAAGCCCAAATAAAATACAACCAATAATCAATAAGACTGCTGATTGGTTATGGTTTTTCATCGATATATTTATCCTTGTTATTCCGTTAGTTCAAAATCCAAAGTTCAGAACATATACTAATATCACGAATATATCGTGCAATATTCACAAATTTAAGATTTTTGTAAAAATTAGATTATCACTACCTATTTATTCTAAGCCTAATTTGGCTAGAAATTCTTTCTCTGTGAATTTAGGGACATCGTTACCTAAATAATAGAAAGAGGGTTTACGATCAATATAAATTTCTTGCTCTAAGATAAGTTCGTTTTCTGTACTGAATAGACCCGCAGATAGCTCATAATTATCTGTACCGAGTAAATGATAATATAAATGTGTTCCGCATTGTTTACAAAAAGCACGTTCTGCCCATTCAGAAGATGAATAACATTGGATGAAGTCTTTACCTGAAATATCTAACTTGTGCTGATAGCTCAAAGAAAATAATGGACTACCGTTCCAACGAAAACAAGTACCGCAATGGCAAGCATGAACATTTTTATTTTCTGGTACGGTAATCGTAACCGAACCGCATAAACATTGACCTTTCATATAATGCTCCTTTGTTTTTTCAAACAGTTTAATACTCATTGTATATTCCTATGATATATAAAGAGAACTGCAAAAAATTTTAGTTATCCTACCGCTTGTTAAACCATTCAACATAATCAAACTGATCGTAATAACGTTTTCCGTTTAAACCTGTGTATTCAAATAAATCGCCAACTTGCTCTTGTTGCTCAAAACCTTTGATATAAAAGGCACTTTTTAACTCTGGGTAAGGTTTGTGAGTAAAAACGATTTTGTGTTTAAAAGGCAAATTATCAAATTCGACTAAGTCTTGATAAGTACAACCATCACGCTCGGTCATTATAATGAATAATTGGGCTAAATTCATTCGTTGCGTGCGTTGTTGCCATTTATTTTTTGCTTCTTCAACTGTGGCATAGTGCATAAAATGAATGGTTAGATCATCTAATTTCGCAACAGGGTAACGATTTTCTGTTTCAATAAAGGTTAAAGATTGCTGTTGATAATATTCAATATTTTTGAGATAGCGAATAAAGTCCGTTGGGATTAAATACAAATTTACAAAAGGAGAATTAAAACGCAGGTTTAGATCGTGCAACATAAACGCCCCTGTACAATTACTTGAAATGATCGTGAAGTCGCAGTTTAATAGGCGTTTTTGGTTACGATAATTCACAATCTTTCTGATATAACTATTTAATTTATCTGTAATTCGTTTTATCTGTTGCATTTTATTTCCAATATAAGCGGTAAGATTTGCTGATTTTTTTGTAAAAATTAATTTGTTATATTTAATAAACGAACACACGCAGTGTGTCCGAATGAAAAAAGACTTTGTCAATAATCTAGGGGCTAATGTAATTAGCCCCTACGAGTATGGATATATATTGGTTGTGATACCACTATATTCGGTAACTGTAGGGGCAAATCATATTTGTCTTTAATTATCTACCCATTATAAATGATTAGCTCATTCGGTAGTTTGGAGCTTCTTTGGTAATGGTCACATCGTGAACGTGGCTTTCTTTAATACCAGCACCACTAATACGGACAAATTGTGCTTTTGTGCGTAAATCATCAATTGTTGGGCAGCCTGTTAAACCCATACAAGAGCGTAAGCCGCCCATTTGTTGATGAATAATTTCTTTTAAGAAACCTTTGTATGGAATACGACCTTCAATACCTTCAGGCACTAATTTATCTGCTGCATTATCAGATTGGAAATAACGGTCTGATGAGCCTTTTGACATTGCACCTAATGAACCCATTCCACGATAAGATTTGAATGCACGACCTTGATAAAGCTCAATTTCGCCTGGTGCTTCTTCTGTACCTGCAAACATTGAACCTACCATTACACAACTTGCACCTGCTGCAATCGCTTTAGCAATATCGCCAGAGTAGCGGATACCACCGTCAGCAATCACAGGGATACCACGATCTTTTAATGCCGCTGCCGCATCTGCAATAGCGGTAATTTGTGGCACACCAACCCCTGTTACAATACGAGTTGTACAGATAGAGCCAGGCCCAATACCGACTTTAACTGCGCTCGCACCTGCGTCAGCAAGTGCAATTGCACCTTCAGCAGTAGCTACGTTACCGGCTACGATTGGTAAGTTTGGATATTTCGCACGAGTTTCACGTACACGTTGTAGTACACCTTCTGAATGGCCGTGAGATGAGTCGATTAACAGCACATCTACGCCAGCTTTCACAAGGGCTTCAATACGTTCTTCATTGCCTGGACCTGCACCAACAGCTGCACCCACACGCAAACGACCAAATTCATCTTTACACGCATTCGGTTTGCTTTCCGCTTTTTGATAATCTTTTAAGGTGATCATTCCTTTTAGTTTAAAATTATCATCAACAACGAGTACTTTCTCAACACGATATTCGTGCATTAAATGGAAAATTTCTTCACGAGTTGCATTTTCTTTAACGGTAACTAAACGATCTTTAGGCGTCATAAAATCAGCAACGGTTTTATTTAAGTCAGAAACAAAACGAGTATCACGTCCTGTAATAATACCCACTAAATTGCCATTAGCATCAACCACTGGATAGCCTGCAAAGCCATTTTTCTTCACAATTTCAGCTAATTCTGCAAGGGTAACATCAGGAGAAACAGTAACAGGCTCAGATACAATTCCACTTTCAAATTTTTTCACTTTGCGCACGCGATCTGCTTGGCGTTCAATCGTCATATTCTTATGAATAAAACCAATACCCCCTTCTTGAGCAAGAGAGATAGCTAATTTAGTTTCAGTTACAGTATCCATTGCCGCAGAAAGCATAGGGATATTAAGACGAATTTCTTTGGTCAGTTGAGTTGAAAGGTTTGCGGTATTAGGTAGCACAGTAGAATGTGCTGGGACAAGTAAAACATCATCAAATGTTAGTGCTTCTTGTTTGATTCGTAGCATTGCAATAGTTCCTTAAATAGAAATTTTAAAATTAAACTGGAAAAATTGCGGGCGGATTATACAGATGTTAGCGTAATTTGTAAATTTGCAAGCGGTGAGTTTTTATGAATTTTTGCATAAATTTTAATGAGTTGGTAAGACTTGGAATATTAGTGTAATAATTTAATAGAATATATCTAGAGCCATTGCTTAATATAGCAATATTTTGTTATATAATAGTTAAAATCAATAATTTTCATATTAAGGACATTATATGCAATTTATCAAGATCGCTAATGAAGGCGTTAAAAATTTATCTCCATATCAAGCAGGAAAACCAATTGAAGAACTAGAACGTGAACTTGGTATTTCTAATATTATTAAATTAGCCTCAAACGAAAACCCATTTGGTTTCCCAGAAAGTGCCAAGCAGGCAATTCAAGCACAATTAGCGGATTTAACTCGCTATCCTGATGCAAACGGCTATTACCTTAAAGAAGTTATTGCAAAAAAATTCGGTGTTGCATTAAATCAAATTACCTTAGGAAATGGGTCAAATGATCTCTTAGAGTTAATCGCACATACCTTTGCGACAGAACAAGATGAAATTATCTTTTCACAGTATGCCTTTATTGTTTATCCATTAGTTTCTCAAGCGATCAACGCAAAATCAATTGTGATCTCGGCTAAAGATTATGGACACGATTTAGATGCCTTTATTGCGGCTATTACGCCTAAAACAAAATTGATTTATGTTGCGAACCCTAATAATCCTACGGGGACATTTTTAACGCATCAACAAATTGCTGAATTTTTAGCAAAAGTTCCTGAGAATGTGATCGTTGTGCTTGATGAAGCCTACACAGAATTTACACACCCAGATGAGCGGGTAGATTCATTCAAACTTTTACAACAACATTCAAATTTAGTAATTTGTCGCACTTTATCTAAGGCTTATGGTTTAGCAGGGCTACGCATTGGCTATGCAGTCTCAAACAATGAAATTGCAGATTTATTCAATCGTGTTCGCCAACCGTTTAACTGTAATAGTTTAGCGTTAGCAGCAGCGATTGCGGTAATGCAAGATGATGCGTTTGTGACACAAGTAGCGGAGAATAACCGTATTGAAATGGCTCGCTATGAACAATTTTTCCAACAAAATGGTTTGGAATATATTCGCTCTAAAGGTAATTTTATTACCGTTGATCTGAAACAGCCAGCAGCCCCTATTTATGAGAAACTTCTTCATCAAGGTGTTATTGTTCGTCCTATCGCTGGGTATGGAATGCCAAACCATTTGCGTATTAGTATTGGTTTACCTGAAGAGAATGATCGTTTCTTTAATGCTCTTCTCAACGTATTAAACTAATTAGCAAGCGGTAAGATTTTCATTCTGTTTTGCAAAATTTTGTACTAATCTTACCGCTTACCAAATCAATTTATCACTCGGAATTTCTATGCAAACATTAACATTAAACCCAATTAGTCGGGTGGAAGGTGAAATCAATTTACCTGGTTCAAAAAGTTTATCTAATCGAGCCTTATTATTAGCAGCCCTTGCAGAAGGCACAACAAAAGTCACTAATTTATTAGATAGTGATGACATTCGTCATATGCTCAATGCGTTAAAACAACTTGGTGTAAATTACCAACTTTCAGATGATAAAACGGTCTGTGAAGTAACAGGTGTTGGCGGTGCATTTGAGTGGCAAAGTGGGTTAGCGTTATTTTTAGGTAATGCGGGCACTGCAATGCGTCCATTAACCGCAGCACTCTGTTTAAAAGGAAACACTGAAAGTGAAGTAATTTTAACAGGCGAGCCAAGAATGAAAGAGCGTCCAATTTTGCACCTAGTTGATGCGTTACGTCAGCTTGGGGCAAATATCACTTATTTAGAAAATGAAGGATATCCGCCGATTGCTATTCGTAATACGGGGTTAAAAGGCAATTATGTTAAAATAGATGGTTCAATTTCATCGCAATTTTTAACAGCATTGCTAATGGCTGCACCTTTAGCTGAAAATGATATGACGATTGAGATTATTGGTGATCTGGTTTCAAAACCTTATATTGATATTACTTTAGCGATGATGCGTGATTTTGGCGTGACAGTGTCTCATCAAAACTATCAATTATTTTCAGTCAAAGGTCAGCAAAAATATCATTCCCCACAGCAATATTTAGTGGAAGGCGATGCTTCTTCAGCATCTTATTTTTTAGCTGCTGGGGCTATTAAAGGCAAGGTGAAAGTAACAGGCATTGGTAAAAATTCAATTCAAGGCGACCGCTTGTTTGCAGATGTACTGGAAAAAATGGGGGCGAAAATCACTTGGGGCGATGATTTTATTCAAGCTGAACAGGGTGAGTTAAAGGGCATTGATATGGATATGAACCACATTCCCGATGCTGCAATGACAATCGCAACTACAGCATTATTCGCTCAAGGGGAAACCGTTATTCGTAATATTTATAACTGGCGAGTTAAAGAAACAGATCGTCTAACAGCGATGGCAACAGAATTACGCAAAGTAGGTGCAGAAGTGGAAGAAGGCGAAGATTTTATTCGCATTCAACCTCTTACGTTAGCGGATTTTAAACACGCAGAGATTGAAACTTATAATGATCATAGAATGGCAATGTGTTTTGCATTGATCGCATTATCCAATACACCAGTTACCATTTTAGATCCAAAATGTACTGCTAAAACTTTCCCTACTTTTTTTGACGAATTTGAGAAAGTCAGTGTTACTGCATAGTAGAGTAGTGTGGGCTTCAGCCCACCATATTATTTTAACTTCTTAATTTTTTCTAAATGATTTTTCAAATTTGCGATCTGCTTCAAATTTTAAACTATAAGAGTATGATAGTATTCAGCATAGTTAAATGTCATACAGCAAGGAGCTTATTATGTACAAACATATTTTGGTTGCCGTTGATCTTTCTGAAGAAAGTCTTGTATTACTTCGTAAAGGTGCAAAACTCGCAGAGAAATGTGGTGCTAAACTGTCATTAATTCACGTGGACGTGAATTTTTCAGACCTTTACACAGGCTTAATTGATATCAATATGTCATCAGTACAAGATTCTGTATCAGAAGAAACACTTAAAGCCTTAGAAGAATTGGCACACAAAGTCGAATATCCAGTAACAGAGCGTCTAAATGGTAGTGGAGATTTCAGTCAGGTATTGGAAGATGCCGTAGAAAAATATAATGTTGATCTACTTGTTACGGGACATCACCAAGATTTTTGGAGTAAATTTATGTCTTCAACTCGTCAGGTGATGAATAATGTATCCGTAGATATGTTAGTTGTACCTTTAGCAAGTGAGTAATAATATTTAACCGCTTATATTCGTTATAAGCGGTTAGTTTTGATAAATTTTTTACTTATATGTCGATAACCTAGCACAGTATCTAAAAAAATGTGTAGAATAGGCAGGTTACTGTTTAGAAACAGAATTTTATACAATTTTTTATATATTTAGAGTATTGAAATGAAAACGACTTCAGAGATTAGACAATCCTTCTTAGAATTTTTCCAAAGTAAAGGACATACTATTGTACCAAGCAGTTCGCTTGTTCCCGAAAACGATCCAACGTTACTATTCACCAATGCTGGAATGAACCAGTTTAAAGATGTATTTCTAGGTTTAGATAAACGTAGTTATAGCCGTGCGACTAGCTCACAACGTTGTGTTCGTGCAGGTGGTAAACATAATGATTTAGAGAATGTAGGTTATACCGCTCGTCATCATACTTTCTTTGAAATGCTAGGCAACTTTAGCTTTGGTGATTATTTTAAACAAGATGCGATTGCATTTGCTTGGGAATATTTAACATCACCACAATGGCTTGGTTTACCAAAAGAAAAATTATGGGTAACCGTATATGAAACCGATGATGAAGCATACGACATTTGGAATAAAGAAATCGGTGTACCTGCTGAGCGTATTGTGCGAATTGGCGATAACAAAGGTGCACCTTATGCATCGGATAACTTTTGGCAAATGGGCGATACAGGTCCTTGTGGGCCTTGTACTGAAATTTTCTATGACCACGGTGATCATATTTGGGGCGGCCCACCAGGGTCTGCTGAAGAAGATGGCGACCGCTATATCGAAATTTGGAATGTGGTATTTATGCAATTTAACCGTCAAGCTGACGGCACAATGGAGAAATTACCAAAACCGTCTGTTGATACAGGTATGGGCTTAGAGCGTATTAGTGCGGTGTTGCAACACGTTAATTCAAACTATGAAATTGACATTTTCCAAACACTTATTAAAGAAATCGCCAACTTGTTAAATGTACAAGATTTAGATAACAAATCATTGCGTGTTATTGCAGATCATATCCGTTCTTGTGCGTATTTAATTGCTGATGGTGTTGTGCCATCAAATGAAGGTCGTGGTTATGTACTTCGCCGTATTATTCGTCGAGCAGTGCGACACGGTAATATTTTAGGTGCAAAATCTGCTTTCTTTTATAAATTAGTACCTACTTTAGCAAAAGCGATGGGTCAAGCAGGTGAGATTATTACGCAAAAACAAGCACATATTGAGAAAGCCTTAAAAGCAGAAGAAGAGCAGTTTGCTCGTACTTTAGAGCGAGGTTTAACACTGCTAGAAGATGCTTTAGCAAAAGTAGAAAACAACCAACTTTCAGGCGAAGTTGCCTTCAAACTTTATGATACCTATGGTTTTCCATTGGATTTAACCGCTGATGTGTGTCGTGAACGTGATATTACTATTGATGAAGCAGGTTTCGAGCGTGAAATGCAAGCTCAAAGAGCAAGAGCACAAGCAAGTAGCAATTTTGGTACAGACTATAATAATGTGATTAAAGTCGATGGTTCCACTGTTTTTAAAGGCTATGATGTTACAGAAACAGAAGCGACAGTGGTTGGCTTGTTCAGTAATGGTAAATCCGTAGAGCGTATTGATTCTGGTGAGAATGCAGTAATTATTTTAGATCAAACCGCATTTTATGGTGAATCGGGTGGGCAAGTTGGTGATAGCGGTCAGATTTCATCAGAAACTTGCAATTTTGATGTTAAAGATACACAGAAATATGGACAGGTATTTGGACATATTGGTCAATTAAGCTCAGGTTCATTATCCGTTGGCGATAAAGTTTTCGCACAAGTAGATACGACACGTCGGCACGCTATTACCTTAAACCACAGTGCAACTCACTTATTACATTCTGCATTACGCCAAGTGTTAGGTGATCACGTTGCACAAAAAGGCTCTTTGGTTTCAGAAAATACATTACGTTTTGACTTCTCTCAACCTGAAGCTATTGCGAAAGCAGATTTAGAAGAAATTGAGCGTATTATTAACCGTAAAATTCGTGAAAATAATGCAGTAACCACACAAGTAATGGACTTAGATTCTGCAAAACAAAAAGGTGCGATGGCATTATTTGGTGAAAAATATGGCGATAAAGTCCGAGTGGTTGATATGGGCGAATTTTCCATTGAGCTTTGCGGTGGTACACACGTTAAACAGACCGGGGATATTGGCTTATTTAAGTTTATCTCTGAAGGTGCAGTTGCCGCTGGTGTTCGTCGTGTAGAAGCGGTTACAGGCGAAAATGCGATTGATTTATTACATCAGCAACAACATATTTTGAACCAAAGTAGTGAATTGTTAAAAGCAGATAGCCATACTTTAGTAGAGAAAATTCAACAATTACAAGAGAAAAGTAAGAAAGTTGAAAAAGAGCTACAACAGTTAAAAGAAAAACTGGCATCTCAAGCAGGTGGAGAATTAGCCAAACAAGCTCAACAGATCAATGGCGTAAATGTTTTGGTTCAACAACTCGAAAATGTAGATGCCAAAGCATTAAGAACAATGGTTGATGATTTGAAAAATCAATTAGGTTCAGCTGTTGTTGCATTTGCAACACATTCTGAAGGCAAGGTGAATTTAATTGTCGGAGTAACTAGCAATTTAACTTCAAAAATCAATGCGGGTGAATTAGTTGGTTTAATGGCAAAAGAAGTTGGTGGTAAAGGGGGCGGTAGAGCAGATATGGCTATGGCTGGTGGTAGCCAACCTGAACATATCAATAATGCCTTAACTCTTGCAACAGACTGGATTCAAGCAAAACTTTAATAATAAAAAATGCAAGGTAAATAAAATTACCTTGCTAATACAAATTAAAAGGAGATAGTTATGCTGATCTTAACGCGTAAAATAGGAGAAAGTTTATTAATTGGTGATGATGTTGAAATCACTGTATTAAGTGTTCGCGGTAGTCAAGTTAAATTAGGAGTCAAAGCTCCTAAAGAGATTTCTGTTCATCGTGAAGAAATCTATCAGCGGATCAAAGCATTAGCAGAAGAAACTGCCGAAGATACGAAATAACGTATTATATAAAACTCATATTTTCATATAAGGAAATCATTATGGAAAAATTAACTTGCTTTAAAGCCTATGACATTCGAGGGCAATTAGGCACTGAACTAAATGTTGATATCGCTTATCGTATTGGTCGTGCATTTGGTCAATTTTTAAAACCAAAGAATATTGTTGTAGGTGGTGATGTTCGTTTAACCAGTAATGAGCTTAAAAGTGCCGTAACAAACGGTCTATTAGACTCAGGTGTTGATGTCATTGATTTAGGACAAACAGGTACAGAAGAAGTTTATTTTGCCACATCATATCTAAAAGCAGATGGTGGAATTGAAGTAACAGCAAGCCATAACCCAATGGATTATAATGGAATGAAATTGGTTCGTGCTGGTTCTCGTCCGATTAGTGCCGAAAGTGGCTTAGCAGATATTCAACGTCTTGCAGAAGAAAATAATTTCCCCCCAGTAACTCAACGTGGTACTTATACACAAAAAAGCGTTTTAGGTGAATATGTAGAACATTTACTGTCTTATATTGATATCAAAAAACTCACACCGAAGACATTGGTTATCAATTCAGGCAATGGTGCTGCAGGTAAGGTTATTGATGCGATTGAAGCTCAATTTAAAGCAAATAATGTTCCTGTTAAATTTATCAAAGTACACAATAACCCAGATGGTAACTTCCCAAATGGTATTCCTAACCCGATTTTACACGAAAATCGCCAAGACTCTATTGATGCAGTCTTAGCGAATAAAGCGGATATGGGGGTGGCTTTTGATGGTGATTTTGACCGCTGTTTCTTATTTGATGAAAAAGCGGGCTTTATTGAAGGCTACTATGTAGTTGGGTTGCTTTCTCAAGCATTCTTACAAAAAAATCCAGGAGCTAAGATTATTTATGACCCACGCCTAATTTGGAATACGGAAGAGCTTGTAAAAGAAAGTGGTGGTGAAGCTGTAATGTCTAAATCAGGTCACTCATTTATTAAAGAGAAAATGCGTGAAGTTGATGCTATTTATGGTGGAGAGATGAGTGCTCACCACTATTTCCGCGATTTCTTCTATTGTGATAGTGGTATGATTCCTTGGCTATTAACCTTAGAATTACTTTGTACCACAGGAAAAACTTTAAGTGAATTAGTCGGCGAACGCTTAGATAAATATCCATCACCAGGTGAAATCAACAGTAAATTAGCAGATGCGAAAGTTGCGATTGAACGTGTATTAAATGCTTATAAAGAAAATGCCAAATCAGTCGAAACATTAGATGGAATTAGTGTAGAATTTGAAAACTGGCGTTTTAATTTAAGAAGTTCAAACACTGAACCAGTTGTTCGCTTAAATCTTGAAACAAAAGGTGATAAAGCATTAATGCAGCAAAAAACAGATGAAGTATTAGCATTACTTCGTCAATAGTTACAAAATTTTTTAACAATGAAACCGCTTGCGTTGGTAGGCGGTTGATTATTTTTTATTATAAGGATTTCCAATGAAAGTGATTATTCCTGTTGCAGGGCTAGGTACTCGAATGCTTCCAGCAACTAAAGCAATTCCAAAAGAGATGCTGACAATTGCAGATAAACCATTGATTCAATATATCGTTAATGAATGTGTTGCTGCAGGAATTAAAGAGATTGTCCTTGTTACTCATTCATCTAAAAATGCTATCGAAAACCATTTTGATACATCATTTGAATTAGAAACAATGCTTGAGAAACGTGTTAAACGTCAGTTATTAGATGAAGTTCGTTCTATTTTACCTAAAGATGTTACTATTATGCACGTTCGCCAAGGGCAAGCAAAAGGCTTAGGACACGCAGTGTTATGTGGACGAGCATTAGTAGGAAATGAGCCATTTGCAGTTGTTTTACCTGATGTGTTATTAGCAGATTTTACAGCAGATCAGAAATCTGAAAACTTATCTGCAATGATTGCTCGATTTAAAGAGACTGGAAATAGCCAAATTATGGTTGCTCCAGTGGCGAAAGAAGATGTTAGTAGCTATGGTGTAGTGGATTGTCAAGGTGCAGAACTACAGCCAGCGGGTACGGCTAAAATTGTCAATATTATCGAAAAGCCTGCGGTAGAAGATGCTCCGTCTAATTTCGCTGTTGTAGGGCGTTATGTATTTTCTGCAGAAATTTGGGATCTTCTTGCTAAAACACCGATTGGTGTGGGTGATGAAATTCAATTAACAGATGCAATTGATATGTTAATTGAACAACAAGATGTGGAAGCATTCCATATGACAGGTAAAACATTTGATTGTGGTGATAAACTGGGCTATATGGAAGCTTTCGTAGAATATAGTTTAAATCACGATAAATTTGGACAAGCATTTAAAGATTATCTAAAAAAATTAGCAAAATCTTTATAAATTTATAAAAAAGACGCATTTAGCGTCTTTTTACTTCCATTAAAGTATTGATGATGTTAAAGAAAGTATTACAAGCGGTTGGATTTGGTCTTTTTTGTGCAGGGTTAATTCTATATGTTGCTCCTGCCGTTAATACCTATTCAAGCAAGTTTTTCAATCAAGATATTGTAAGCTATCATAATGCGGTTAAATTAGCATCACCAGCTGTTGTGAATGTTTATAATCAATCTATCGATACAACACAATATAATCAGTTACAAGTCAATAATTTAGGCTCTGGCGTCATTATGACTAAATCGGGCTATATATTGACAAATAAACACGTTATTCAAAATGCCGATCAGATTATTGTCGCATTGCAGTCAGGTGTAATTGCGAACGCTATTCTAGTTGGTTCAGATACATTAACCGATCTTGCTGTACTGAAAATTCAAGCTGAAAATCTACCCACAATTCCTCAAAATAAAGAACGGGTAGTCCAAGTAGGGGATGTTGTTTTAGCAATTGGTAATCCATTAAATCTAGGGCAGAGTATTACTCAAGGTATCATTAGTGCCACAGGGCGAAATGCTCTTTCCGAAGGTGGAAGACAAAATTTCTTACAAACAGATGCGTCCATCAATAAAGGAAATTCAGGTGGTGCTTTGGTAAATAGTGCTGGGGAATTGATTGGTATTAATACATTAAGTTTTGGTAAGAACAGTGATGAATTAGCTGAAGGGCTTAATTTTGCTATTCCTATCAGTTTAGCGAATAAAGTAATGGAAAAGATTATTAAAGATGGACGAGTCATTCGTGGGTACTTCGGAGTAAGTAGCTCGCTATTTTATTCTGCTAAACAATTAGGTTTGGGTGAAAAAGGCGTTTTAATTACAAGTGTGACAGAGAATGGACCTGCCGATAAAGGTGGCATTCTTGAAGGTGATATTGTATTAAAAATTGCTGACATTGAAGCTGAAACACCATCACAAATGATGGAAGCTCTTGCTGATATTAAACCGGGGACTGATGTAAAAGTTCTCATTTCTCGTCAAGGAAAACTGATGGAATTGAATGTTGTTATCGGTGAATTCCCTGAAATATAGGAAAAAAGATGAATAAAAATATTGTAATTACTGTTGATGGCCCAAGTGGTGCAGGTAAAGGTACCTTATGCCACGCATTAGCAGAAAAGTTAAAGTTTGATTTTTTAGATTCTGGTGCAATTTATCGCATCTTAGCATTGGCTGCAAAAAAATCAGGAATAGATTTTGCAAACGAAAAACAACTTGCAGAGTTAGGGCGTAATCTTAATGTTCAATTTATTCCTTCAAATGGGGAAATTCACGTTGTTTTAGATGGTGAAAATGTTGGCGATCAAATTCGTACTGCAGAAGCGGGACAGAATGCCTCTAAAATTGCAGTTTATCCCTTAGTTCGTGAAGCCTTATTACAAAGACAGCGTGATTTTAGTACATCAAAAGGATTGGTTGCTGATGGTAGAGATATGGGGACAATTGTCTTCCCTGAGGCTCAAGTTAAGCTATTTTTAGATGCTAGTGCGGAAGAACGTACAAAAAGACGTGTAAAACAGTTGCAAGAAAAGGGATTTAATGCTAACTTTGACGAGATTTTAGCCGAGATAAAAGAGCGTGATTTTCGTGATCGAAATCGTGAAGTTGCGCCTTTAATTCCAGCTAAAGATGCACTTGTTTTGGATTCTACATCTCTTTCTATTGATGAAGTAATTCAGCAAGCATTATCTTATGTTGAAAAACATATTTAGAATAGTTTGCCTAGTAACGGATGATTAGGTTTTTATTATCAACCCCATTTAAATGGATATAAATGGACGTTTTATTTTATTAAAGAAGATTAAATTATGACTGAATCTTTTGCTCAACTATTTGAAGAATCACTAAAAGGTCAAGAAACTCGTTTAGGTGCTATTGTTAAAGGTACTGTAGTTGCTATCCAAAAAGGCTATGTACTTGTAGATGCTGGTTTAAAATCAGAATCAGCAATTCCTGCTGAAGAGTTTTTCAATGCACAAGGCGAACTTGAAGTTCAAGTTGGCGATGTTATTGACGTTGCTCTTGATGCGGTAGAAGACGGTTTCGGTGAGACTAAACTTTCTCGTGAAAAAGCTAAACGTAACGAGTCTTGGGCTGCGTTAGAAAAAGCATTCGAAGAACAAGCAACTGTAGTTGGTTTAGTAAACGGTAAAGTAAAAGGTGGCTTCACTGTTGAGTTAAACGGTGTTCGTGCATTCTTACCAGGTTCATTAGTTGATACACGTCCAGTACGTGATTCACTAAACCTTGAAGGTCAAACTTTAGAGTTTAAAGTAATCAAATTAGATCAAAAACGTAACAACGTTGTTGTTTCTCGTCGTGCAGTAATCGAATCTACAAGTAGCCAAGATCGCGAAGAAGTATTAGCAAACTTAGTTGAAGGTTCTGAAGTTAAAGGTACAGTTAAAAACTTAACTGACTACGGTGCATTTGTTGATTTAGGCGGCGTAGATGGTTTACTTCACATCACCGATATGGCTTGGAAACGTGTTAAACACCCAAGCGAAGTGGTTAATGTAGGTGATGAAGTTACTGTTAAAGTATTAAAATTTGACAAAGACAAAACTCGCGTATCTTTAGGCTTAAAACAATTAGGTCAAGATCCTTGGGCTGCTATTGCACAAAATCACCCAGTAAACAGCAAATTAACAGGTAAAGTAACTAACTTAACTGACTACGGCTGTTTCGTTGAAATTTTAGATGGTGTTGAAGGTTTAGTTCACGTTTCAGAAATGGATTGGACAAACAAAAATATCCACCCATCTAAAGTTGTAAATGTTGGTGATGTTGTTGAAGTTATGGTATTAGAAGTAGATGAAGAACGTCGTCGTATTTCTTTAGGCTTAAAACAATGTAAAGCTAACCCTTGGGAACACTTTGCTGAAACTCACAACAAAAACGATAAAGTTAAAGGTAAAATCAAATCAATCACTGATTTCGGTATCTTTATCGGATTAGAAGGTGGTATTGACGGTTTAGTACATTTATCTGACATTTCTTGGAATGTTTCAGGTGAAGAAGCTGTTCGTAACTACAAAAAAGGTGATGAAGTAGAAGCTGTTGTATTACAAGTAGATGCTGTGAAAGAGCGTATCTCTTTAGGTATCAAACAGTTAGATTCTGATCCATTCACTAACTTTGTTGAAGGCACGAAAAAAGGTGCTATCGTTAAAGGTAAAGTAGTAGAAGTTGATGCTAAAGGTGCTAAAGTTGAATTAGCTGATGGTGTTGAAGGTTATGTTCGTGCTGCAGAAGCAACTCGTGATCGTGTTGAAGACATCACATCAGTAATCAGCGTTGGCGATGAACTAGAAGCTAAATATACAGGTGTTGATCGTAAAGCTCGTATTGTGAATTTATCTGTTCGTGCAAAAGATGAAGCTGAAGAGTCAGCAGCATTAGCACAAGTAAATAAACAAGAAGAAGCTATTCCAAATGCAATGGCTGAAGCGTTTAAAGCAGCTAAAGGTGAGTAATTAGCTCTCTTTATAAAAGCGGATATGTAAGCATATCCGCTTCCTACATTTAAGGAGAAAATATGACTAAATCTGAATTAATTGAGATTTTAACCGCTAAAAATCCTAAATTACCCATTAAATCGGTTGAAGATAGCGTAAAAGAAATTTTAGAACAAATAATGCGAACCTTAGAACAGGGAGAGCGTATTGAAATAAGAGGATTTGGTAGTTTTTCTCTACACTTTCGCCAATCTAGAACAGGAAGAAATCCTAAAACAGGAGAAAGTGTTAAATTATTATCTAAATATGTCCCACATTTTAAAGCTGGGAAAGATTTAAAAGAAAGAGTAGATCATCTTTAATTCTACTTTTTATCACATCAAATAATAGTAATGGAGAACGTATGATAAAATATATTTTGGGATTGGTTATTACTCTTGCTATTATCATTGTTGCGGTCACTATTGGAGCAAATAATGACCAGCTTATTACTTTCAATTATCTTATTGCTAAAAGTGAATTACGTTTATCAACATTAGTTGCAATTTTATTTGGTCTTGGTCTTTTATTAGGCTGGTTAATTACAGGTTTTTTCTACCTAAAATTGAAATTACAGAATATGGCGTTAAATCGTCGTATCAAACGTCAAGCACAACAAATTAATGAGTTAACCTTACCAAAGGCTGAGTAATGCTCGAATTATTATTTCTTCTGCTTCCTATTGCCGCTTTATATGGCTGGTATATGGGGCAGAGAAGTGCGAAGAAAGATCAAGACACTATCAATAATAAATTTTCTCGTGATTATGTCACAGGGTTAAATTTTCTATTATCTAATCAACAGGAAAAGGCTGTAGATCTTTTCCTTTCTATGCTTCAAAAACAAGAATCAGAAAACCAAATCACTACCGATTCGCAATTTGAAGCAGAATTGATGCTCGGAAACTTATTTCGCTCCAGAGGCGAGGTGGATCGAGCATTACGCATTCATCAAGCGTTAGAAAATAATGAAAATTATTCTTTCGAACAAAAATTACTTGCAAAGCAGCAACTTGCCAAAGATTTTATGAGTGCAGGTTTTTATGATCGGGCAGAAAATTATTATATTACGCTACTTGATGAACCTGAATTCGCAACACATTCTCTAACACAACTAATCAGTATTTATCAAAAAACAAGAGAATGGAAAAAAGCGATTAATGTCGCAGAGAAACTATTAAAAATATCTCCTAATACAGATAGAAAGCCACTTGCCCATTTTTACTGTGAGTACGCTCAATCTATAAAAGAAAATAGTAAATTATTTTTAGAATCCTTAAATAAAGCATTAGAATATTTGCCTAACTGTGCAAGAGCATCAATGTTATTGGGCGAGTTTTACTATCAGAAAGAACAATATCACATTGCTTTACAGCATTTAGAACACATCTTAGAACAAGATCCAAGCTATATTAGTGAAGTTCTTAAACAGATTAAGAACTGTTATAATGCTTTAAATCAATTAGAGCAATTTGAATTATTTTTAATTAGAGCTAATCAAATTAAGCATAATAGTAGTGTGGATTTAGCACTGGCAGAATTTATTGAACAAAAAGATGGGGCAGAGGCGGCACAATCAAGTTTATATCAACAAGTGAGACAGTATCCTAATATGATTACCTTTCACCGTTTTATCTATTATCAAATAAATGAAACAGAAAATGGTAGAGGGAAAGATAATTTGGTATTACTGCATAGTATGGTTGGGGACAGAATCCAAAAAGCTTTCCCATATCGATGCTTGAATTGTGGATACCAAAGTTACCGTTTAAATTGGTATTGCCCATCTTGTCGTCAATGGGAAAGCATCAAGCCCATTCAAAGTATTGATGAAGTCATTTAGTTATGAGGAAATTATGAATAGTAAAGTTATTGTTGCATTAGATTATGAAACAGAGCGTGAAGCACTTGCCTTCGTAGATCAAGTTGATCCTTCGCTTTGTCGCTTAAAAGTGGGCAAAGAGATGTTTACTACATTAGGGACAACATTTGTGAAACAACTACAAGAACGCAAATTTGATGTCTTTTTAGATCTTAAATATCACGATATCCCAAATACTGTTGCAAGAGCAGTTCGATCAGCAGCAGATCTTGGCGTTTGGATGGTAGATTTGCACGCATCAGGTGGATTAAGAATGATGGAAACGGCCAAGCAGATTTTGGAACCTTATGGTAAAGATGCTCCATTATTGATTGGTGTTACTGTTCTTACCAGTATGGAAGATTTAGATTTATTACAAATTGGTATTAATGCATCACCAATGGAACAAGTTATTCGTTTAGCTCACTTATGTCAACGTGCAGGATTAGATGGTGTTGTTTGTTCACCACAAGAAGTTGAAGTTTTAAGAGCTCATTGTGGTAAAGATTTTAAATTGGTCACACCAGGTATTCGCCCAGAAGGGAGTGAATTTGGAGATCAGCGTCGTGTAATGACACCAAAACAAGCAATTGAAACTGGTTCGGATTACCTTGTGATTGGCCGTCCAATTACTCAAGCACAAGATCCATTATCAGTATTAAAATCAATCAATAGTTCTATTGTATAAGCGGTTAGATTAGACGGAAATTTTACAAATGACATTAGTTTATTCTACCGAAGTCGGTCGTATTCAACCTGAAAAAGAAAAAGTTGAGCGTCCCAAAGGCGATGGTATTGTGCGAATTCAACGTCAAACAAGTGGACGGAAAGGAAAAGGTGTTTGTGTCATCACAGGACTAGACCTAGATGATAAGGCACTAATGTCTTTAGCTTCAGAATTAAAACGCAGAACAGGTTGCGGGGGTTCAATTAAAGATGGAATTATTGAAATTCAAGGTGACCACCGAGATACTCTTAAACAAATTCTAGAGCAGAAAGGTTTTAGCGTGAAGTTCTCAGGTGGATAACGAATGAGCATAAGGAGTATTAATCTAATACTCCTTTTTTACTCTACTTACTAAAATAGTGCAACAATGGATCAGGATTTTGAATATATTCAGCAAGATTTTTCTTATCAGGGTGACCCAAATAAGGAATTTGACCTAATAGTGGAGCATCAATTCGTTGGCTTAATAACTCAATAAGTTCAGAATAATGACGTAATCCAGGATTAATTCGGTTTGCAACCCAACCAACTAAAGTTCCCCCTTGTTGCTGAATTGCATAAGAGGTTAATAATGCGTGATTAACGCAACCTTCTTTAATGCCAACAACTAGCACCACAGGCATTCGATTTTTTTTGACCCAATCCGCAAAGCTCAACTCTTTGTTGATCGGCGTTAGCCAACCATAAGTACCTTCAACCAATACATTTGTATATTTTTGCTGAAGACGGTTAAGATCTTTATTGAGTTTCTCATCTGAAATATGACGAACAGCATCTAAAGCTGCAAACACAGGTGTACTTGAGTGAATAAAAGAGTAGCTGTTAATTTCTCGATAATGTACAGGGTAAATGCAACTATCTTGAATGATTAACACATCTTTATTATCTTCACACGCATAATCATCTTGATTTGGTTCAGTAGGAAGTGAATCATCACCCCCACAGGCAATAGGTTTATACCCAACAATAGGAATTTCATATTGAGAAATAGTTTGTAGTAATGCACGGGTTACAATGGTTTTTCCAACATTAGTATCCGTTCCTGCAATAAATAAAGCTGGCATTTTTTGTTCTCTCGACAGACACATTTAATACCAGTCTAACAAATTATTTACAATTGAATTATGTTTTGAATCAAATTTCCGTTATAAATTTCATATTTTATTGCCACTGATGGAATTTCTGGGCTATCCCATTCATATTGGCTAGTAACTAAATCAATATTTAACCCCTCTTGACGAAGACTAGCGGTAATTTTCTGCTCAATTTTTGTAAATAGTATATTTTTAATTGATACTAGGGGTGAGCAGAGCATAATTTTTTCTGTTGAAAAAATACTAATTAAATTAAGCAATACATAGGATAAATTATCACAAATATGCTCTAAAATGAGCAATGCAGAAGAATTATCTTCTAAAATAGCTTGGCATAAGTCATCAATTTTAGTTTGCAATGTATTGTTACGATTATCAGGATAGTAATAATCAATCAATTTCTCTAATGCAGAAAAAGTAATCTGATTGATAAGCTGATAGCGTTCAATATCACTTAAATTTTGCCCAACTATATCACTTAATTCACTAAATTTAGGCATTACCATTCGATCAACGTTCATTCGTTTATATTCATTTTTATGAAGTAGCTCCCCACGCAATAGAACACTAAGATTAATTTCATCATCTAGTTGTAGAAAAATCACATCATCGTGGCTAATTAAGCTACCTAGTGTAGATTCTGCGAGTAGCCAAAGCTGAAAATGCTCATTGATAAGAATTGGTTTATTTAGACGTTTTTCTAATATCTCTCTTAAGTTACAATGTAACGAATAATTACCTAATTGAGTAATTACATTCTTCGTTTTATCAAGTTTCCCCACAATACTGACAGAAACAGCACAAAGTCTTTCATCATCAATTGGATTATTTCCTAGAAAATCATCTAATGCGTTTAATAACACCTTATCAATAATCAAATTATCAGGTAGAGGATATTTTGCTTGATAAATTGGTTTGCCTGAAAGTTCACATAAAAAGATAGAAAGTGTTGTAGAAGAAATCGTTATACATAAATAATTCCAGTGAAAAGGGGAGAGCGATAATCCCACTGCCGGACGTCCACGACTAGGTAAATTTTGTGCTGTTCGCTCTAAAACAAGGCGATTATCAATTAAAATTTTAGTAAGCCCTGTAATGGAAGCGGGGGCATAACCTGATAATTTTGCAATATCGGTACGAGAAATTAGTTCAAATTGTTCAATGAGTTGGTAAACTTGCCCAAGATGTTGATATTTATAATCATTAGAAGCGGTTTTCATATATTCCCTTCATTATCACTCCATAAGATAATTTCTTTATTTTGCAATCTTTGGGTAAAATGGCAAACTGTTTTACTCAATTATGCGATAAAGCTCACAAAATTATTTTATCCAACGAAAAAATTATATCTTTTAGCAAAGAAGCGAATAAAAATGAATCAACAGATTGAATTTAATTGGATCCAAACTAATCAAGAATTACAAACTGCCTGTTTATCAATACAGCAACAATCTCTTTTAGCACTAGATACTGAATTTGTTCGCACTCGAACTTATTATCCACAATTAGGGCTAATTCAGCTTTATGATGGTAAACAAGCGTATCTTATCGACCCTTTGAATATTACCGATTTTTCCCCATTTATTGCACTATTAAGTAATCAGAATATATTAAAAATACTGCACGCTTGCGGTGAAGATTTAGACATATTTCAACACTATTTTAAGCAAATGCCTGAACCAATGATTGATACTCAAGTAATGAGTGCATTTATTGGATTAGGTTCATCAATCGGTTTTTCTAAATTAGTGGCTAATTATTGTCAGGTTGAACTGGATAAATCGACTTCACGCACAGATTGGCTAAAACGCCCACTCAGCGAAAAACAACTACAATATGCTGTTTCAGATGTATGGTATCTATTGCCTGTTTATCAGCAAATTAAAACACTATTAGCCCAAACTGAATGGGAATGTGCGGTAAATGAAGAGTGTCAAACACTTAAACAAAAACGTCAAATAGAACTCAATATTGAAAAAGGTTATACAAAAATTGCAAATGCGTGGCAGCTTAACTCCACAGAATTAACGATTCTCAAATTGCTAGAAAAATGGCGAATTGAAGAGGCACAAAAACGAGATATTGCGTTAAATTTTATCGTAAAAGAGCAAGCATTACGGCAAATTGCAAAAGATCAGCCAAAACATACCGCTCAATTATTGGAATTTATGCATCCAAATGAAGTAAGACGTTATGGCAAAAAGTTGTTGTTATTAGTTGAACAAGGGAAAAATATCCCAAAATCTGAACAAGTATCAGAAATTAAGCGTTTAATTGATGAACCGAATTACAAGCGAGATTTAGCTTTTCTTAAAAAATCATTGGAAAAAAATAAACCACAGAATTTAGCGGTTGAGCTTTTTGCAAGTAAACGTCAATTAGATCAATTATTCAAATGGCACATTAAAGGACAATGTGAATCGCATTTACCAGAATTACTACAAGGCTGGAGAGAACCTTTTGGTAAAAAATTATGGGAAAGTTACCGCTTGTTTTTGAGTGATACGAGTGAAAAATGAGAAAAAAGTGGAAACAAACAAGAAAAAATATAACAATCTCACAACTAGCTGAAGATAACCAGAAAGTGATTGAAGCGATTGCTACTTTAATTTAAGGAGATGCAATGTCATTTGACTTTTTTACCCTGAAAACTTACCGAGCCAATCACCCTGCGTGGCGATTACTTTGTTCTGATCACGCACCGTTAATTGTAAGCTTTTTACATAAATCTTTTATTGAACCAAATGAACGCTTAATGGAAGAATCTAGATTAAGTGAAATGCTAGAAGATACACTATTTCAATTGCGTGAACAGCTAGGCGAAAAAACCTTTCCCAAAACAGCAAAAGAGTACCTTAATGATTGGGCTGCAACAGAAAATGCTTGGCTACGTAAGTTTTATAAAACAGGTAGTGATGAAGCACAATTTGACTTAATGCCTGCCACTGAAAAGGCGATAAGTTGGTTAAATCAGCTTGCTAGCCGCCAGTTTGTGGGAACCGAATCACGTCTTTTAACCCTGTTTAATTTGCTCAAAGATATTCGTCAAGGCAGTGAGCTTACCCCTGAAAAACGTATTGCCGAATTGGAAAAACAAAAATACGAAATTGAACAAGAAATTGCCAAAGTGCGAGCAGGAGAACTTTCTTTATTAGATGACACTGCAGTCAAAGAGCGTTTTTTACAATTCAGTCAAGGGGCAAAAGAATTACTTTCTGATTTCCGAGAGGTTGAACACAATTTCCGCCAACTTGATACTAAAGTTCGCCGTCAGATTGCGTTATGGGAGGGTAGTAAGGGAGAGTTACTTGCCGAAATTATGGGAGAACGTGATGCCATCTCAGATTCTGATCAAGGGAGAAGTTTTCGGGCTTTTTGGGATTTTCTACTTTCACAGCAACGTCAACAAGAATTTAGTGAGCTACTTGAACATATTCTTTCCTTACCCGCTATCCGTTCGTTACACAGCGATCTACAACAACATATTCATTATGATTGGTTGGAAGCGGGCGAACACACTCAGCGTACCGTTGCTCAGCTATCCCAGCAACTCCGTCATTTCTTAGATGATAAAGCGTGGCTGGAAAATCGCCGAATTATGGAGATATTTCGTAGTATTGAGAGCAAGGTATTTGAGTTATCGGAAGACACTATTAGAGGAGATGCAATGAATCTCGATGAAGCAAAAATTGAGTTAGCATTGCCAATGGAGCGCCCTCTTTACGCACCAGTACAAAAAATGCAACTAGAGAATACAATGCTTGAGTTAGGAGCAGAAAACCTTGCTGATGCACAAGCTTTATTCCAGCAATCTCGAGTGGATAAAACACAACTTATCCAACATATTCGTCAAAGTTTACGTACTGAAAGCCAAATATCTTTACAAAAAATTATCGAAAACCGACCGCTTGAGCAGGGGTTGGCAGAATTAGTCAGTTATTTGCAGCTTGATCAACAACCTTATTTTAAATTGGTTATTGATGAAGAACACCAAGAAAAAATTAGTTGGCAAAGTGGAGATAAAATCCGAAATGCAGTATTGCCGAAAATTATTTTTACTAAATAAAAAGGGAGGTAATGGTGTTTAATAAAGAAGATTCTACCTTATCGGATATTCTAATTGCCTTGATTAAAGGCATTGTTTATCGAGAAAATAATGAAAAATTGTGGGGCGAGTTATTGAATAAGCATAATGAAGTCAGCGATTATTTTTCATTACTACACTTAAATTTAATTTTAGATGAAGCAGAGGGTTATGCTTTTTTAAAAGGTAAACCTGATACTGATGAAATCATTTACCCTAAACTTACTCCTCGCCGTCAATTAACCTTCCAAGTCTCGCTTCTACTGACATTGTTACGCAAAAGTTTAGTTGAGTTTGATTCAGAAAATAGCGATACTCGTTTAATTTTAAGTCAAAGCCAATTAGTGGATTTAATGAAAACCTATTTAAAGGAAGAAACGAATCAAGCCAAATTGTCAGATAAAATCGAAAGCTATGTTAATAAAGTCGTAGAATTAGGCTTTTTACAGAAATTAAAATCCCATCAAAATGAACCGCACTATGAAGTCAAACGTATATTAAAAGCCTTTATTGATGTGGAATGGTTAAATAATTTTGATCATTGGCTGGCAGAATCATTAAATGCGCAAAGAAAATAAAAGGGGAATAAATTATGCAACAGGGCTTAGAATTAGAATTTTTAGAAGATAATAATTTAGCGGGTTTTCGCCTTCAGAAATTGGAGATATTAAATTGGGGAACCTTTAACCAAAAAATCTGGCAATTAGAAATCAATGGCAAGAATGGTTTATTAACGGGCGATATTGGTTCAGGAAAATCTACTGTGGTTGATGCTATTACGACTTTGCTCGTTCCAGCTAATCGTATTGCTTATAACAAAGCAGCAGGGGCAGAGAGCAAAGAGCGGAATTTACGTTCTTATGTGTTAGGTTATTATAAATCGGAGCGAGATAATGAAACAGGTATCGTCAAACCAGCACAGCTTCGCAATAACAGCAGCTATTCAGTTATTCTAGGAGTATTTTATAACGAAGGATATGACCAATATATCACCCTTGCTCAAGTTTTTTGGTTAAAGGAACAGCAAACTCAGCCTGCACGCTTTTTTGTTGGCGCAGAAAAGCAACTTTCCATCAGCGAACATTTTGCAAATTTTGGTTCAGAAATGACCGCTTTACGCAAAAAACTGCGTCAAATGGAAATTGATACTTTTGATACGTTTCCGCCTTATTCGGCTTGGTTTCGTCGCCGTTTTGGTATTCAAAACGATCAAGCCTTAGAACTTTTTCACCAAACCGTATCAATGAAATCCGTTGGTAATTTAACCGAGTTTGTCCGTAGCCATATGCTAGAGCCTTTTGAAGAAACTCAGCAACGCATTGAACATCTTTTACTTCATTTTGATGATTTGAATCGTGCTTATCAGGCAGTGTTAAAGGCGGAAGATCAAGTTAGTTTACTCACTCCAATTGTACAGTCTTGTCAGCAATATCAGCAAATAGAGCAACAAATTGCGAATATTTCATATCAGATTGACCAACTACCGCCTTATTTCAATATGCGTAAATGTCAATTATTAGAGAAACAATTAACGCAATTAGAGCAAGAATGTCAAAACACAAGTGAAAATATTCAAAAGTTAGAATTAGTTAAAGCAGAGCAGGCTAAAAAACTTGATCAAATTAAATGGGATATTCAACAAAATGGCGGAAATCGTTTAACGGAATTAAAGCAGCAAATTCAAGAGAAAGAACGAATTAAAACGGAACGTTTAAGTAAATTTGAACAGTATAAAAAACAGATTACCGAACTAGATGAAATTATAGCCACAAATCAAACAGATTTTATTACGCAGAAGAGCAAACTTGCTCAAAAACATCAGCTAATTGAACAGCAGATTACGGAGCAACGCAACCTAGAGGTTGAGGCAACAACGGATTTACGCCATTTAGAAAAAGAGAGCAGTGGTTTAAATGATGAAATTCAAAGTTTAAAGCAGCGTGAAAATAATATTAGTCGCCGTCAGATTGAAATTCGTCAGCAGTTATGCCAAGCATTAAATTTGAATGTAGAACATTTGCCTTTTATTGGTGAATTATTACAAGTTAAGGAAAGCGAGAAAGATTGGGAAGGTGCAGCAGAACGTTTATTACATAATTTTGCTCTTTCAATGATTGTTTCTGAAGAACATTATGCCAAAGTGGCGGATTGGGTAAATAATAATCATCTCAATGGGCGAATGGTTTATTACAAAGTCAATAAACATCAAACAATGTTAAGCAGTGAATTACACCCTGATTCACTTATTTATAAATTGGAAATTAAGCCAAATACACCATTTTATCAATGGCTTGAAAATGAATTATATAAACGCTTTGATTTTGCGGCTTGTGATTCTGCCGAACAATTTCGTCGAGAAAGCAAGGCAATTACCCAAAAGGGGCAAATTAAAGATAAAACGGGACGACACGAAAAAGATGACCGTTATCGCATTGATGATCGCAGCCGTTATGTTTTAGGTTGGTCGAATGCCGAGAAAATTACAGCTCTAACTCAAACGCTTAAACAATATGAACGCCAATTAAATCAAATTCAGCAGAAAATTATTGGCTATAAACAAACGCAAAGTACATTAGATAAACAGAATAAATTACTGGTACGTTTAGAAGCATTCCAAACTTTTGCGGAAATTGATTTTGAAACAATTGTACGAGAAATTGCTTTATTAAACGATGAATATCAGCAATTACAAGCTAGCTCAAATATTCTGAACCAATTAAATGCTCAATTAAAAACGCTAGAAATTGAGATGAAGGAGAGCGAGAAGAAATATGTTGAGCTTATCGCTCATAAGGGGGGATTAGACAGTGGAATTAACTCAACCAAAACAGATTTAGAAATGACGGTGCTGTTGGTGGAAGAAACACCTATCGCACCTGATTTAATAGAGAAACTCAATCAAGACTTAAATGAATTATTAATGTCGCTAAATCGCCGTAGTTTAACCTTGGCGAACTGTGGTGATATGGAAAATAAATTACGCACTAAATTTACAAGTGAAAACAAGACATTATCGAACAATCAAGAGCGAGAAAGAGATAATATCACCAAAAAAATGTCGCAGTTTAATCATAAATATCCGCTTGAGACGAATGAATTTGATCCGAGTATTCAATCCTATCTAGAATACGAAGCCTTTTTAAATCGCCTCAATGCCGATGATTTACCGAAATTTGTTGCTCAATTTAAAAAGCTATTGAACGAAAATACGATCAATGAGATTGCTAATTTAAATGCCCAATTAAATCGGGAAAGAGAAACCATTAAACAGCGAATAGGCATTATTAACCGCTCACTTGAAAGTATTGATTATAATCCTGATCGTTATATTTCGTTAGAAACAGAAATCAATCCTGATGTAGAAATTCGTCAATTTCAGCTCGATTTACGAGCTTGTACCGAAGGGGCAGTTACAGGATCAGAAGGCAACCAATACTCTGAAGCTAAATTTTTACAAGTGAAGGCTATTGTTGATCGCCTTCGTGGGCGTGAAGGCTTGACAGAGCAGGACAAACGCTGGACGGCAAAAGTTACTGATGTACGAAATTGGTTCTTGTTTTCTGCTACTGAGCGTTGGCGAGCGGATCATTCTGAACACGAACATTATCCTGATTCTGGCGGTAAATCAGGTGGGCAAAAAGAAAAACTTGCTTATACTATCTTAGCTGCAAGCCTTGCTTATCAATTTGGTTTGGAATTTGGTGTAACTCGTTCAAGATCTTTCCGCTTTGTGATGATTGATGAGGCTTTTGGTCGAGGTTCTGATGAGTCAGCACAATACGGACTACGTTTATTTAAACAGCTTAATTTGCAGTTACTCATTGTTACTCCGCTACAAAAAGTGGATATTATTGAGCCTTTTGTCTCTAGTGTGTGTTTGGTGAAAAATCAGGACGGAGCAAATTCTCGTTTATTGAATTTAACCATTGAAGAGTATCAGATACAGAAAGCAGCGGAGCAGTTGAATGCTTAATTGGACAACGGAAAAAACGATTAAAAACGAGTTGATAAAACGCTGGGAAAAGGGGAGTTTTCTAAGCCAAGAAATCTTCCAAGAGTCGATTTTTCCATTGAAGCTAAAATTAGCAAAACCCACATCCGCTGATATTACTAGCCAGTTTGAACAGGTGCGAAAGTGGGTAATGCATTTAACTTCACTTAATTATTTAACGATTGAATGGAAAACCATTAATCATCGTATTCAAGGTGAGCAAAAAATTCCTGAAAGGATTTATATCGCTGATCTTGAAACATTATTGACTTTATTAAATAAGAAAAAAGAACACCGCACTTTTTTACAAATTCTGCAAATTTCTCAACGTATTGAACCGCTTGTGTTACCTTGGTTAGCGAAAAACGCTTTAAAATCTTTAGCATTAGCAGATGATTGGGAGAAGTTACTCTCCGTTGTTATTTGGCGTAAAACACATTCAAAACCGCATATTTATTTACGTCAAGTGAATATTCCAGATGTGCATACTAAATTTATTGAAACTCACCGAACAGTATTAGCTGAATTATTGGATTTAGTGTTAGATGAAACAGAAATCCAGCGAGAATATAGCGGCATTTCACAATTTGTTTTACGCTACGGCTTTTTAGATAAGCCAAAACATATTCGCTTGCGGAATTTAGATAAAGGTTATCCTATTCAGCCAAGCAGTGCATATAGCGATATTTATTTAGACAGCCTAACTTTTTCCCAATTAACACCCAAAATTAAAAAGGTGTTTATTATAGAAAACGAAATTAATTTTTTATCATTTCCCGAAATTCCTCATAGTTGGGCGATATTTGGTGCAGGTTACGGTTGGTGCTTATTAGCAAATGCCACCTGGCTAAATCAATGCCAAATATATTATTGGGGCGATATTGATACGCACGGTTTTGCCATATTAAACCAACTACGCAGTTATTTCCCCAACGCAATTTCATTTTTAATGGATAGCGAAACGCTACTAGCACATAAATCTTTTTGGAGTAAAGAAGCAAAACAGCAAACAGGAGAACTTCAGTATTTAACCGAAGCAGAAAACAAACTTTACGCTGCATTAGTGAATAATACATTTGGAGATAATGTGAGATTAGAACAGGAGTTTGTAGGGTTTGATAAAATAAAAGTTGTACTACGACAAGAAGGTCTTTAGCTCAAAATATAAAATAAGTTTTAAATTTCAATTTTTAAACTTTATAGCAACAAATTTCGCATAATGTAGATTATGTTAAATTATAAGTAAAAATCAGGAAAAATGAAAACATGAAATACGAAGATCAAAGTTTACAAGCCCTAAAATTAGGACAGCAAACAAACTACCTTTCACAATATGATGCAACCTTACTACAAGGAGTACCTAGAAAATTAAATCGTCAAGACTTAGGTATTATTGAACACCAACCCTTCTCTATTGGTTGTGATTTGTGGACAGCTTATGAAATTTCGTGGCTAAATATGAATGGTGTTCCACAAGTTGCTATTGCTGATATTTTTGTTGATTTCCGTAGCGAAAACTTAATAGAGTCTAAAAGTTTCAAGCTCTATTTAAATAGTTTTAACCAAACTAAATTTAGCTCTTTTCGTGAAGTTGAACGAGTTATTCAGCAAGATTTACAGCACTGTGCAAATGGTAATGTTATTGTGAAATTACATTCATTATCAAGCTATACGGCACAGCCTATTGTAGCGTTTTCAGGTGATTGCATTGATGCTCAGGAAATCATCATTGATGATTATAATTTTGATGCTAATTTATTAGCCGATTGTACAGAAAATATTTGGGTGGAAGAAACACTGACAAGTCATTTATTGAAATCAAATTGCTTAATTACTCAACAACCAGATTGGGGAAGTGTTCAAATTCACTATGTTGGTAAAAAAATCAATCGTGAAAAATTATTACGTTATATTGTGTCATTTCGACAACATAACGAATTCCACGAGCAATGTGTAGAACGAATTTTTTGTGATTTGATGCGTTTTGCTAGTCCAGAAAAATTAACTGTTTATGCTCGTTATACACGTCGAGGAGGCTTGGATATTAACCCTTATCGCTCTAACTTTGAGCCCTTCCCTACTGAAAATACGCGTTTGGCTAGACAGTAATCAATTCATATATCAATTATAATAATTACGTTGTCACGATTATAAAAGGTAATTTTTGATATTTGAATAAATATTGATGCTTTTCAAGCTTTTGTAGGGATAATAATTTATTTTAATCCGTAAAAAGTGTATTCTATGCGGGTATTTGCGTTTTACACGTATTCATTCACTTCAACATTATTAGGTAATTTTAATTATGTCTAAAAACTTAGTTCTCATCTTAAACTGCGGTAGTTCATCGCTAAAATTTGCAATTTTAGATCCAGTAACAGGTGACGAGAAATTATCTGGCTTAGCGGAAAATTTCCACTTAGCAGATGCTCGTATCAAATGGAAATTAAATGGTGAAAAAGGTGCAGCAGATTTAGGTGCAGGTGCAGCACATAGCGAAGCGTTAAATTATATTGTTTCAAATATTTTAAGTGCAGAATTAAAAGATAGTATTGGTGCTATTGGTCACCGTATCGTTCACGGTGGTGAAAAATATACTTCTTCTATTGTTATCACGCCAGAAGTTATTGAAGGAATCAAAGAAGCGGCAGCATTTGCACCACTTCACAACCCTGCTCACTTAATTGGTATTGAAGAAGCATTTAAAGCATTCCCAGAATTAAAAGAGAAAAACGTAGCCGTATTTGATACAGCATTCCACCAAACAATGCCAGAACAAGCATACTTATATGCTCTACCTTACTCTCTTTATAAAGAACACGGTGTTCGCCGTTACGGTTTCCACGGGACAAGCCACTACTATGTAAGTCGTGAAGCAGCAAAAGTATTAGGCATTCCAGCTGAAAAGGCAAATATCATTACTTGTCACTTAGGTAATGGTGCTTCTGTTGCTGCAATCCGTAATGGTGAATGTATTGATACTTCAATGGGCTTTACACCACTCGAAGGTTTAGTAATGGGTACACGTTCAGGTGATTTAGACCCTGCTATCATCTTCTTTATGCACAATACTTTAGGAATGTCAGTAAAAGAAATCGAAGAAACTTTAGTGAAAAAATCTGGTTTATTAGGTTTAACAGAAGTTACTAGTGACTGTCGTTTTGCTGAAGATAATTATAATGACAAACCAGAAGCTAAACGTGCAATGGACGGTTTCTGCTATCGTTTAGCGAAATATATCGGTTCTTATATGGCAATTTTAGGTGATGACCGCTTAGATGCTATCGTATTCACTGGTGGAATTGGTGAAAATGCAGGTCCTGTGCGTGAATTAACTCTAAATTACTTGAAATTATTCGGTATTAAAGTAGATAGCGAGAAAAATACTGCAGCTCGTTTTGGTAAATCAGGTGAAATTACTACAACAGATTCTGCATTCCGTGCATTTGTTATTCCAACAAATGAAGAACTTGTTATTGCACAAGATACTGCGCGTTTAGCGTTATAATAACTAACCTGCCGTAAGGCAGGTTTTTATTTTCAGCTCAAGCGGTTGGATTTGATTAAAAATTTGCAAATTATTGATGAAAATTCCCCGCTTGTATCAACAAACTCAAACTAAAGTTAGGAAAAAATTATGTCAAGAACAATTATTTTAATCCCAACGACAACAGGGGTTGGCCTAACAAGCGTCAGCCTTGGTCTTGTTCACGCCCTTGAACAAAAAGGTGCTAAAGTCGGTTTTTTAAAACCAATTGCTCAACCAATTAGCGGTGAAGATACTTTAGATCGCTCTACAACCATTATTCGTGCGGCACAATCAACAGAAACTGGTGAGCCGTTTATGTTAAGTGCAGCAGAAACATTGATTGGTCAAAATCAATCTGATGTTTTACTCGAGAAAATTGTTGAACGTCATCAACAATTAAGCAAAAACTGTGAGATTGTTGTAGTTGAAGGGCTAATCCCAACACGCAAAAATTCCTATGCAAATAGTATCAACTATGATATTGCTCAGGCACTTGATGCGGAAATCGTATTAGTTGCTGCACCTGGTGCAGATAAACCTTCAGAGTTAAAAGAGCGTATTGAAGCGGCAGCATCTGAATTTGGTGGACGTCATAACCCTAACCTATTAGGTGTTATCATCAATAAGTTCAATGCTCCTGTTGATGAGTCTGGTCGTACTCGCCCTGATTTAACAGAAATCTTTGATTCATTCCAACACAGCGTAAATACTGAAAATGAAGTTGAAAAATTATTTAGTCAAAGCCCAATTAAATTATTAGCTTGTATTGCTTGGAACTCAGATTTAATTGCAACTCGTGCAATTGATTTAGCAAAACACTTGAATGCAGCAATTATCAATGAAGGTGAAATTCACTCTCGCCGTATTCGTAGCGTAACTTTCTGTGCAAGAAGCCTTCCACATATGGTTGATCACTTTAAAGCAGGTAGTTTATTAGTGACTTCTGCCGATCGTCCTGATGTATTAGTGGCAGCATCTCTCGCTGCGATGAACGGTGTTGAGTTAGGGGCAATTCTTTTAACGGGTGGTTATAAAATTGATTCACAAATTGCCAAACTTTGCCAACGAGCATTTGAAACTGGTTTACCTATTTTCCGTAGTGAAGGTAATACGTGGCAAACATCATTAAGCCTACAAAGTTTCAGCTTAGAAGTACCTGTTGATGATAAAGAGCGTATTGCGGCAATTAAAGAATATGTTTCATCACAAATTGATGGTGAGTTTGTAGATCGCATTTCAACAGCCTCTGTTCGAGCTCGTCGCCTCTCCCCTGCGGCTTTCCGTTATCAATTAACGGAGTTTGCTCGTGCAGCGAAAAAACGTATTGTATTACCAGAAGGCGATGAACCTCGTACAGTTAAAGCTGCCGCATTATGTGCTGAAAGAGGTATTGCAGAATGTATCTTATTAGCAAACCCTGATGAAGTACAACGTGTTGCAGAAGCTCAAGGTGTTCAATTAGGTAAAGGTATTACGATTATTGATCCTGTTACTGTTCGTGAAAACTACGTTGCTCGTTTAGTTGAACTACGCAAAAATAAAGGTATGACGGAAGTGGTTGCTCGTGAGCAATTAGAAGATAACGTTGTTCTTGGTACAATGATGCTAGAAGCTGACGAAGTTGATGGCTTAGTTTCTGGTGCAGTGCATACCACTGCGAATACAATTCGCCCACCTATGCAAATTATCAAGACTGCACCAGGTAGCTCAATTGTATCTTCTGTATTCTTTATGTTATTGCCAGATCAAGTACTTGTTTATGGTGACTGTGCAGTAAATCCAGATCCAAGTGCGGAACAATTAGCTGAAATTGCAATTCAATCTGCAGATTCTGCAAAATCATTTGGTATTGATCCTCGTGTTGCAATGATTTCTTATTCAACAGGAACATCAGGTTCAGGAGCGGATGTTGAGAAAGTGGCTGAAGCGACTCGTTTGGCAAAAGAAAAACGCCCAGATCTCATTATTGATGGTCCACTACAATACGATGCTGCGATTATGGAAGATGTTGCTCGTTCTAAAGCACCAAACTCCCCTGTTGCAGGTAAAGCCACGGTATTCGTATTCCCTGATTTAAATACAGGTAATACAACCTATAAAGCCGTTCAACGTTCTGCTGATTTAGTCTCGATTGGTCCAATGCTACAAGGTATGCGTAAACCTGTAAATGACCTTTCTCGTGGTGCGTTAGTAGATGATATTGTGTACACTATTGCATTAACAGCAATTCAAGCAACACAATAGAATAATATAAAAATTGTAGGGGCAAATAATTGCCCTATACCAAATCTACATCAATTTATTTAGGGGCTAATGTATTAGCCCCTACGTTTTTAAATCCTGAAAAACACTCATTTAGCTTTGTAGGGTTGAACCCTACCCCACTAATAATTTCTTTAAGTTTCTAAAAAATATAAAAGGATAAACAATGCTAACCAATTTAGAACTAGAACAAATTTTGGATACAAAACTCAATAGCAAAATGATTTCAGATTACGCCCCAAATGGCTTGCAGGTTGAGGGACGTAAAGAGATCAAAAAAATCATTACTGGGGTAACTGCCAGTTTGCCGTTAATCGAACAAGCGATAGCTAAAAAAGCCGATGCGATTTTAGTTCATCACGGCTATTTTTGGAAAAGTGAAAACCCTTGTATTCGTGGAATGAAAGGTAAACGTATCAAACAGTTATTAGTAAATGACATCAATCTTTTTGGCTACCATTTACCTTTAGATATTCATTCGGAATTGGGTAATAATGCTCAACTTGCTCAAAAAATTGGTGTGCAAAATTTACAAGGACTAGAAGATAAAGCTAATTCCATTCCTGTCTATGGCGAATTACCACAAGCTATTTCTGCAGAAGAACTAAAAATAAGACTTGAAAAAGCGTTACAACGCAACTTAGTTTTGTGTAATGAATTTGTTGATGAATTTCCACAAAAGCTAATTAAAACCGTTGGAATATGTACTGGAGGTGGTCAAGGTTATATTGATTTAGCGGCAGCAAAAGGCATTGATGCTTTTATTAGCGGTGAGATTTCTGAACAAACAACACATTCTGCTCGTGAACAAGGTATTTATTATTTCGCTTGTGGACATCATGCAACAGAGCGAGATGGTGTTAAAGCACTAGGCGAGTGGCTCACAAAAGAATATGGCTTAGATGTAGAATTTATTGATATTGATAATCCTGCTTAATGATTTTATATCCTCCCCTGTCTAAAATCAGGGATTCCTATTGCATCTTAATCTAAAATTAGATCGAGATCACTTCGGTGGGACTGCTGACAATAAGGACAGTACCCCGCCGATTTTAGGTCACCACAAGCGGACATTTTCTTGCTCAATTTTACAACCTTGAGGATCGAAAACTATCTTTTACGCATTTTTTCTTAAATTGGGGAAAATCTGTATGAAGCTGAAAAATAGCGAACGCCTTATATCCGTACTCTAAAAGACAGGGTTTTACGGCGGTAAGTGATAATTTTATCTAATTTACTGATATAATGTCATTTTTTATAAACTTTACTTAGGAAATAAAATGAAACAAAATCAGATTACCTTAGCAATGTTATTTGCTCTACCAGCACTGGCATCAGCTCAGCAAACTTCAAATGAATTACCTGCTGTTAATGTTTATTCTGCTTATGCAGCTCCAGTTAATCAGGATAAAACCGCCTCATCTGTTACTGTTTTAACTGAAAAAGATTTTGCACAGCGTAATGCAACCTATGTTAGCGATGTGTTGAAAACTGTGCAAAGTATGGCGATCAGTGCATCTGGTGGGCGTGGCACATTGACCAATTTTTACTTGCGTGGTGCAGATGCTAACCATACCGCAGTGGTTATTGATGGGGTGAAAATGAACCCAGTCACTGGTTACGGTTTTGATTTTGGCGGATTAAGCCTAAGCAATATCGAACGTATCGAAGTGTTACGCGGTGAACAATCTGCTCTTTGGGGTAGTGATGCAATGGGTGGTGTGGTTTATATCACAACTAAAAGCGGACTTTATAAAGATAAGCCATTTAATGTTGATTTTGATTTAGGCACAGGCTCGAAAGGCACTTATGATGCTTCTGCGACAGTATCGGGTTATCACAACGGTTTTTACTATGCTTTGAATGGCAATAGCCACCGTACTCGCGGTATTTCAGCTTATAGCTCAAACAAGTTCCGCTATACCGCTGAAAACGGCACGCAAATCGTATCGGGTGGAGCGATAGAAAAAGACAAATTCCATCGTGATAATGCCTCATTACGCTTTGGTTATGATGGCAAAGATCGTGGTATTGAATTCTTAGCTTCTCACGCAACACAAACCGCTCGTTATGACGGTAGCTTAGCAGGCGAAACTACTTTTGATGATCGTACCCGCACTCGTGAAACCTTATTCAAACTAAGTGGCTATATCGGTAGCGATCAAGAATTATTCAAACACAAAGCGAGCGTCAGCAATGTGAAAACCGATAGTGACACATTTAGCTCTTGGGCGAGTGCCTATGATGCGAATAAAACAAATGCAAACTATCAGCTCGATATTAATTTTGACCGTGATGGTGCAATCACGCAAGCATTTAGCCTTTTAACTGAATACCAAAAATCCAAATATCGTTCAACATCATATAGTAACGAGAAAACATTAAGTGAAACTAGTTTTGCTGGAGAATATCGCTTATTAAATGAAGATGATCACGCTCTTGCAATCAGTGGACGTTTTATTGAAAATTCACAATATAAAAACGCATTCACTGGGCGTATTTCAGGTGCATACCGTTTATCACCTAATTTCAAAACGCACGCAAGTTTCGGGACAGCAATCCAAAATCCAACAATGACCGAATACTACGGTTATAACGGATCTTATGTCGCAAATCCTGCTCTCAAACCTGAAAAAAGTTTAGGCGGTGATTTAGGTTTACTCATCGAATCTAACGATAAAAAACATAGCCTTGATGTGACTTACTTTGCACGTAATGTTAATAATTTAATCAGCAGCAAAGTATTATCATCTGATCCAGTAACCTATGTAACTGTTTCACAAGCGATTAACCTTGATGGTTTAAGTAAACTTAAAGGGGTAGAAATTGCTTATAGTGGCAAGCTAACGGATACACTGACTACTTTTGCCAACTACACTTACACTCGTGGTAAAGATAGCAAAGGTGTTGAATTAGTTCGCCGTCCTAAACATCTTGCTAACGTAGGCGTGGCATATCAAATTACCGAACAACTTGGTGCTAATGCAAACCTTTCTTATGTTGGCAAACGTATCGACAATCACTTCAATGAAGTGACCTATGCTTCATCTCGTGTGAAAATGCCTTCTTACACTCTTGCAAACCTTGGTGTGAATTATCAAGTTAGCCAAAACGTAAATATCTATGCCAACCTAAATAATGTTTTCAATAAAAAATATGAAAATATTATCGGCTACGGTCAAATGGGACGTAACGTTTACGTTGGTTTAAAAGGTAGTTTCTAATCATTACTGGGGCTAATATGATTAGCCCCTACATTTTATGAAAAAAACACTGACATTTTTCAGCACACTTTTCTTACCGTTTACAACGGCTTTGGCACAAGAACAGTTCGTTTCGCTTACCCTTTGTAGCGACCGCCTACTCATTGAATTAGCTCGCCCAGAACAAATTTCTGCGATGTCGCCTTATTCAAAAAATCCGCTGATGATGTTGGATAAAATCAATCAAGACAAACCGATACTTGAACCACAGCTTACACAATTATTACCCTATTTAGATAAAACTATTCTGATCAATGAACATTTTTATCCGCAACTTGTCGCCGATTTAAAAAAATTAGGGGTAAAGATTATTCCCTTAAATGATACCCCACAGACACCCGAACAGCTGTTTGAGTTGATATTACAATTCGGGCAATTAACAGAAAATCAATCTACCGCAGAACAATTAGTGCAAAGGCTTAAACAGCAAAATTTTTCGCTAAACCAACCGCTTAGCGATACATTAGTGTTATCCGATACAGGGGTAATAGATAGCACCCAACCGCATTATCAGACGCTATTGACGCTACTTGGCTTAACTCCGCTCAAGCTACAATTAACACCACAAAATTTTTCACTGGAAAAAATATTATTAAGCCAGCCAAATGTGTTGATCTCGCTCACAGATAAACAGGGTTATAATGAGCAAGCCGAGCTACTCAATCACCCTATATTGCAAAAAATCTTCCATAACCGACCGCTTGTCAGCATTCCATTAAAATATACCTACTGTTTCGATCACGGTATTTGGCAAGGGGCAGAAAAAGTTTATCAGCAGTGGCAGGGTAAGTAGAGAAATGACGACGAAAAAAGTGGACTGTCGACAATTTATCGACGGTTTAAATTAAAATCCTCCGATAGAAAACGCCATTTCTTTTGCAAAATTGTTTGAAGATATTTCAAAAGAAATCAAAATAGAGAAAAATGAGTAACATAAACAAATTAAACGCCACACTATTTTTACTTTTAATCGCTATTATCTTGTCAGCAAGTTATTATCAACTAGCGGATTTTTCTGCGTTATTCAATGCGGAAGGCGTTATTACTGATATGCGTTCCCTTGTTCTAACGGATATTCGCTTACCACGCCTAAGTTTAGCGATTTTGACAGGGGCAAGTCTTGCCCTTGCAGGTAATGCAATGCAAGGGATTTTTCAGAACCCACTTGCCAGCCCTGGTTTACTCGGAAGTGCAAATGGTGCGACAACTGCCAGTGTGTTTATGCTCTATTACTTCTCCGCCCCTTTTAGCCTATTACTGTTAGGCGGTATTGCTGGAGCATTACTCAGCTTTTTACTGGTTTATTTTATAGCCAAAAATCACGGTACCACAATGATGATTTTAAGCGGTTTAGCCATCAATATGTTGTTAAGCTCTGCCATTGCATTACTGCTGTCTAACGCTCAAAGCCCTTGGGCATTAGCCGAACTCTATCGCTGGCTACAAGGTTCGTTAGTGTGGGCAAAATTCGATACGCTGCTTATTTCTTTACCTTTTATCTTATTCGGGATTTTCTGCCTTTACCACCAACGTCGTTATGTTGATTTACTCACCTTTGGAGAAGAAACCGCAAGTACGATGGGCATAAACCCTAAACGAAGCTTTTTCATTACAACATTCGGTGTTGCTTTATTAGTGGGAGCAACCATTCCCCAAACTGGTACTATCGGCTTTATCGGCTTAATTGCCCCACATTTTGCACGCATTTTATTGAAAAAACGCCCTTCTCAACTCTATGTAACCAGTGCTTTAATTGGGGCATTATTGCTTGTGATTGCCGATCTCTGTATTCAATATATCCCGTTCTTTTCCCATATTTACATTGGTACACTCACAGCAATTATTGGTGCACCAGTGCTAATTTGGATTTTACTGACTCAACAGCGGAGAATATATGATTAAAGTTGAAAATCTCACACTCCCCTATGCACTACATAATGTGAATTGCCACATACCACAAGGCAAACTAATTGGCATAATGGGGGCAAATGGTGCAGGTAAATCTACGCTGTTGAAAAGTATCGCTGGGATCTTACCGCTTACAAGCGGTGAGATTTGGCTGAATAATTGCAAATTATCCGCAATGACCGCTCAAGAAAAAAGCCGATACATCGCCTATCTCGCCCAAAGCACTGCTATTCACTGGGATCTTTGCGTATATGATGTGATTGCACTTGGTTTGCCTTCTCCCTTAAAAACAGCGGAAGAACAGAAAAAAGTGCGGTCAATTTCGGCACAATTTTCACTGATTAACTTACTTGATAAGCCTTTCCAACAGCTTTCAGGTGGAGAGAAAACGCGTGTGCAATTAGCCCGTTGTTGCATTAAAAACAGCCCTTTACTACTTGCAGATGAGCCTATCGCTGCACTCGACCCCTACTACCAACTCGATATAATGGAACAGCTTAAAGCACTCACACCACAACACACTTGCGTGATTGTCATTCATCATCTCTCGCTGGCTTATCGTTTTTGTGATGAGATCATATTACTCAACGAGGGTAACATTATTGCTCAAGGCGAAACCCAAGCGGTATTAACCAGTGAAAATATTGCTAGGGCATTTAATATCAAAGCGGAAATTGATCGGAAAAGAAAAGAGATTAGTGGCTTAGTAAAACAATAAGTTGCTCCTAAACAAACTCTGTTGTCTCTATACTTGAGAATCAAGAAAAAGATAAGCGGTAAGATTTCAGCGTTGTTTTACAAAGAGTACTTACAAAAAGTTATGGAAATCCGACCGCTTATTATTCTATTTTATAATCTCAATTTATTATAACTTAAAACCATCAAAATCTTCTGCATTGATATTTGCATCAATTTGCCCAACAAGATAAGAGCTGACCTCAACTTCTTGCGGTGCGACTTGTACATTATCAGACACAAGCCAAGCGTTGATCCAAGGAATTGGATTGCTTTTCGTTGGAAATGGCGTACCTAAGCCGATCGCATTCATTCGAATATTGGCGATATATTCAACATATTGGCAAAGAATTGTTTCATTTAACCCCATCATTGAGCCATCTTTAAAGAGATATTTAGCCCACTCTTTTTCTTGTTGCACTACGTCCATAAAAAGTTGGAAAGATTGTTCACGACACTCTTGTGCTATCTGCATAAAATCATCGTCATCTTTGCCATACGCCATTAAATTTAGTATGTGCTGTGTGCCTGTTAAATGTAAGGCTTCATCTCGTGCAATAAACTTGATTATTTTTGCATTACCCTCCATCAATTTTCGTTCTGCAAATGCAAATGAACAAGCAAAAGAAACATAAAAACGTATCGCTTCTAAAGCATTGATAGACTGCATACAAAGATATAATTTTCGTTTCAGCTCATATAGCGTAACTTGCCTTGTTTGACCATCTATATTGAATTCGCTTTCGCCAAAAATTTGGTAGAGCTGAGCGTCTAAAACAAGTTCATCATAGTAGGTTGAAATATCCCTTGCTCTTTTTTGGATCTCTTCATTTTCAACAATATCATCAAAAATGATAGATGGGTCATTAACAATATTTCGGATAATGTGAGTATAAGATCGGGAGTGGATAGTTTCACTAAAAGACCAAGTTTCAATCCACGTTTCGAGTTCTGGAATGGAGCAAATTGGTAATAAAACTGCATTAGGCCCCCGCCCTTGAATTGAGTCTAGCAATGTTTGATATTTTAAATTACTGATAAAAATATGTTTTTCGTGATCTGGTAAACTTTGATAGTCGATGCGATCTTGGGAAACATCAATCTCTTCAGGTCGCCAGAAAAATGAGAGCTGTTTTTCAATCAATTTTTCAAAAATTTCATATTTTTGCTGATCATAACGTGCAACATTAACGTTTTGTCCAAAAAACATTGGTTCTTCAAGTTGGTTATTTTTATGCTGAGAAAAAGTGGTATATGCCATAGTGTGATCCTTATTGATATTGTTTTATTGATTGCCTATGCAAAAAATTGGGCAAACCTATCCGCTTGTATCTAAATACGACAAGCTCCGCTTTCACAATGTGTGATGTCATCTTGTGTATCATCTGCACCATCTCGGGTATTTTGATAATAAAGCGTCTTCAAGCCATATTTATAGGCAATCAATAGATCGTTAAGTAAGCTCTTCATTGGCACTTTTCCATCAGGAAAACGAGTAGGATCATAATTAGTATTTGTTGAAATAGCTTGATCGACAAACTTTTGCATTATGCCGACCAGTTGCAAATAACCGTTGTTATTTGGAATGTCCCACAATAGCTCATATTGGTTAGATAACTTTTCGTATTCAGGAACAACTTGGCGTAAGATGCCATCTTTTGATGCTTTGATACTGACATATCCTCGTGGCGGTTCAATACCATTAGTTGCATTAGAAATCTGCGATGACGTTTCTGATGGCATTAAAGCAGTCAATGTTGAATTTCGTAAACCATACTGCAGAATATCAGCTCTTAACTGTTCCCAATCATAATGTAGCGGTTCTGTGGTTAGGGTATCGATATCTGATTTATAAGTATCAATTGGCAAACCCCCTTGTGAATAAGTGGTTTGCTTAAAATATTCACAAGCCCCTTGCTCTTTTGCTAACTGATTTGAGGCTTTTAATAGATAGTATTGAATAGCTTCAAATGTACGATGGGTGAGATTATTTGCACTGCCATCGGAATATTTCACACCATTTTTAGCTAAATAGTAGGCAAAGTTAATCACTCCAATACCTAACGATCGTCTTTTAATTGAGCTTATTTCAGCTTCTTTTAACGGGTAATCTTGATAATCCAATAAGGCATCTAAGGCTCGTACGGCTAAATCGGCAAGTTCTTCTAGTTCATCTAAGTGCTTTAAAGTACCCAAATTAAATGCAGATAAGGTACAAAGTGCAATTTCTCCTTCATCAGCATTGTCATCATTAAGTGGTTTAGTTGGTAAAGCAATTTCTAAACATAAATTAGATTGCTTGATAGGTGCAAGGCTGGCTATAAAAGGGGAATGGGTATTACAGTGATCAACATTTTGGATATAAATTCGCCCTGTTGATGCACGTTCTTGCATCAATAAGGAAAATAGCTCTGTTGCTTTTACGGTTTGCTTACGAATAGTGGGATCTTGTTCATATTGAATATATAACTGTTCAAATAAGTTTTGATCAGAAAAAAAAGCATCATATAGTTTAGGCACATCAGACGGGCTGAATAGGGTAATATTTTCACCCTTAATTAAGCGTTGATACATTAGCTTGTTCAGTTGAACACCGTAATCCATATGGCGAACGCGATTATCTTCTACCCCACGATTATTTTTCAAAACTAGTAAGCTTTCCACTTCTAAATGCCAAATAGGGTAAAAAACAGTCGCAGCACCACCCCGAACCCCACCTTGAGAACAAGATTTTACCGCAGCTTGAAATAATTTATAAAATGGAATACAGCCCGTATGAAATGCTTCACCATTACGAATTGGACTGCCTAATGCTCGAATAGCACCCGCATTGATGCCGATGCCAGCTCGTTGAGAAACATATTTAACAATCGCAGATGCTGTGGCATTTATGGAATTTAAACTATCGCCACACTCAATCAATACGCAAGAGCTAAATTGTCTAGTTGGAGTGCGTACACCTGCCATAATTGGTGTTGGCAATGAAATCTTAAATGTTGAAATTACATTATAAAATCGTTGAATATAATCTAGGCGAGTTTCTTTCGGATAAGTACTGAATAAACAAGTTGCAATCAAAATATAGAGAAATTGGGGACTTTCGTAAATCTCTCCTGATACTCGATTTTGTATCAGATATTTTCCTTGTAATTGATTGACCGCTGCATAAGAAAAATTTAAATCACGATTATGATCAATAAAGGTATCTATTTTATCAAGCTCTTCACGACTATATTCTGTCAATAAACTGGAGTCATATTTTCCACAGCGTACCATTTTCTTGACTTGCTCGTATAAATGCGGTGGTTCAAATCTGGAATAGGCTTTTTTGCGTAAATGAAATATCGCCAAACGTGCGGCTAAATATTGATAATCGGGGGTTTCTTGAGAAATCAGATCGGCTGCAGCTTTTATAATAGTCTCGTGAATATCTGATGTTTTAATACCATCATAAAATTGAATATGTGATCGCAATTCAACTTGTGAAACAGATACATTCTCTAATCCTTCTGCTGCCCAAGTTATGACTCTGAGGATCTTATCTAAATTAATTGGTTCTAAACGTCCATCACGTTTAGTCACCATAAGCGTATCAGTCATCTGATGTCTCCTATGTAGATTATAAATTAACATTAGTCACTCATCAGGCACTATATGTAGTATTCCCCTGAGTAACGAGACACAAGATAATGTTGTTCAGTAAAGATTTCAAACGGAAAATTTTGTCAATTTAATTGACATTAGATAACCTATTAAAATTATAAGTATTTTTAAAAAGAAAAAGGCAGGAATTTTTCCTGCCTTGGCTCGAAAACGAAAATGTCGGGTAGCGAAAATATATTACTACATTTCCGCCCCCTAAGAACTGTACGAGCAAATTTCTCTGCATACAGCTCAAGCCTTTCTATTGACTATAAATAGTCGGCTTTACAACATCCAAATTCAAAGCGTGAATTTTAACGTGGCAATTTGGGTGTACTAAACAGCGATTACTTAACGCATTACTTCCTCCAAACATTCTGTACACAATATGATGGTCGTGCCAGCCTGTTTCTTTGGTTATTGGTAAACCACATAACGCACATTTTCCACGTTGGTCTTTATACAAAGCTTGCCATTGTCGTCTATGTGATTGTTCATCATACAAACGTTCTTGGCTAAGTTTTTCCCCATATAATTCCCATTCGGGTAAAAATGGATTGTATTCAGACTGAATTTTAACGTGTCGTTTGATTTTAACTGCACTACAATAGAATAAATCTATTGGGCTTGTTTCCCCTTTTTCATTGGTATATACAGTGCCAAATACCCAACTTCGAGTTGCCGTGGTGCAAAAGTATTTCTCTTTTATCCACTTTACTCCTTTATTGTGATGTCGCCGTTTACACCATTTCCATAAGGCTCGCCAAACTAATGCGTCCATTCGTCCAAATGCCTTACTCGCCACCTGACTTCGATGATAATTCGCCCAACCTCTTAACATCGGATTGAGTACCCTTATTAAGTCTTCTTGTTTCGCCATTTTCATTTTGGAAATCACTGTTTTGACTTTGCTATAAAATGCTTTAACATTCTTTTTGCTCGGTCGATTTAGTATTTTTCCTTTGAAACGTCTTACATTCCAACCTAGAAAATCAAACCCTTGCTCAATATGCACTACTCTTGTCTTTTCTTCTGATAAGGATAATCCCCTTTCTTTTAAAAAGCCTTTAATGAGTGGTATAACTTCTTGCTCAAGTAATTCTTTCGTTTTACCTGATACAATAAAATCATCTGCATATCTTACTAAATAGGTTTTACTCTCTCGAATTTTCCGACTGCCTTTTTTCCCAAAATGAGTTTCTAACAGTTTTTCCAATCCGTCTAGTGCCATATTAGCAAGTGTAGGCGATATAATTCCACCTTGAGGTGTGCCTTCTTCTGTCCGTTTTAATCGTCCAAATTCGACTACACCTGATTTTAGCCATTTTCGCAGTATCCTCTTATTCATCGGAATATGCTTTAACAGCCATTCGTGGCTTATGTGGTCAAAACAACCCGCTATATCTGCATCTAGTACCCATTCGACAGGTCGATTGGTTTTCTTCCCTTTATGCGAAAAAGTCTGATGTATGTGTGTTATTGCATCTGCCGTTGAACGGTTTAGCCTGAACCCATACGAACCTTTATCCGCTGTTGTTTCTGCCACTGGTTGTAGTGCCAAAAGATATAAGGCTTGCATTGCTCTATCTTTCATTGTTGGAATACCTAGTGGGCGTTTTTTCCCATTCGGTTTTGGTATGTACACTCGTCTTAATGGACTGGGTTTGTACCTCTTTTCCGTCAATGCTAGTGCAGATCGCCATTTTGTTGCAGGACTGTCCCACAACTCTTTATCAACACCACTTGTCCGTTTACCTTGATTTTCCGTCACTCTTTTTACTGCGATGAGTTTCGCATAGTGTGAGTGGGTCAGCATTCGTTGTAAGTTTTTAACCTTACGCCATTTGCCTTCCTGTGTTGCCTTCGCAATCCGAATTTGCATTCCTTTCACATACCGCTCAGCCTTATGCCATTCAACATAATGCCATTGAGAAATGTGCGAGGTCGCTGGATTGCAAGCTACCTTTTCAGTATAATGCTTACGCTCTTTCATACCTACCTCTGATATTACAAGGTAAGTTAAAAGGTCTCGGTAAGTGGGTAAATTCCTCAGTGTAAACTTGGTGGTGTACAAGAGGAACTACCGAATACCGATAGTTTTAACCGCTCTTGTAACCGATTGGGTTAAAGAGTACGGGCGTTAGGTGGTCGGGTATTCCCAACCTGACTGACTAATCAAGTTAATTAGTCTGCAAGCCTAACGCTCGCTTTCTTTAAATTGTTTACATTCGTTATTAGTTTGTTCCCTCCCCATAATGGCGAGAAAACTTTTTTAAATTGCCTTTATGGGGCAAACTAACACTAATAACCCTTAAAGGAAACGCTAATCATCTTACGATGAAAGACCAGTTAGAAGTCTGCACCCTTTCGGGTTAGGCTATATTTCACGCCCTATCCGTACTATTACAGCACAGCATTTGCTTTCTCTAACCTCCCTTACCTGCATTCCCAACAGTATTGCTTACGCTCTACTTGCCATTCCTTTTCCTCTTCCTGTTTCATACTTATAAATATGTTTCAGTATTGAGTATTGTGGACGAGGCAGAAATACAGGCTTACCAAGTTCCATTACTATCACACGAGTAGTGAAGATACAGTCTGTCCCCCGACAATGCTTTGATGGCGTATTCCCAACGTCAAGAGGAATATCCGACTGCTTACCATTTTGGTCTAAGCCCATAACAACCGTAGGCTATTTCTCATAACGGAGTTTAATCAACTGTTCACTTACGTTTATCTTTCTACCCAGTCTAGCCTCTCTCGAAATGTGTTGTTCATTCCTTCTCAACCTTTCTTCACAGAAAAATTGACCCTTTCGGGGAGTACATTGTCAGGAAGCTCCGCACCACACCGTTGCCAGTGTCGCACTATCCCTAGACTACTGTTAGCCATATAACAGGTTACCTCATTAAACGCCTTGTACTGCTTATATCTTCAATTTGTTTAATTGTAACAATGACAGTAATAGCTTACGCATACTTACTAAGTTAGCTTATACCTAACTGCAATAAATAAGCCCTTGCTTTATGCTTCATAAAATTTACTTTAGTTATTCCATTAACTTAGTTCACAACCAAGAACAACCAATTACTTTTTTCTCTTTCCTTTATCTGTTTATATCCCAATTATACAGATTTTGGTTAGATCAATAGTATGCTTTAATTTAAAGTGTTCCTTTGGTATAATTTTGAGGCGAACGATACCGCTTGCTCATTTCCGCAAGCAAATACACGGTTCAACCACTCGGTTGAAATGGGGTCTTCTAAGAAGATTACCCTTAGTAAAGATAAGTTTAAGTGAAGTATGCCCCTCCTCCCTAAGTCTTACCAAGACTTAGTTCTGTTCCGTTTTCTAGAGGCTGACGGAAACTTTGAGCTTTATTTATAGTAGGTCTGTAAATTATTCTCTAATCTGAGGTATGGGTAACCTAAGTCATTTGCATATTTAGGGATCATCATATGCTTATGCTCTTTACAACCTGTATTCAGGTTAAAACTTGGGAACATTTGTTCCAACAGCGGATCTTGCTTTCTTACTCTTCTTATCACTTAAACTACAAGTAATAAGTACATCTGAGTGAAGACCATACCTTACTGTTATTAGAGTTGGTTAATTTACTTTTACCAACTTAGAACAAGATTTTGAGCAACGCTCCGTTTCTTGCCTGTCTTCCCAACTGCCTCCAAGAGGCAGTTGAAAAGTTGGAAGAGGCTGGCGAAACCAGCTTTCCAAGCGATAACTCCTTGATATATAAGGAGTTTTTCGCCATAAGTACGACAACTTGTCGCACTAACGTTTTGAGTATTGTGGACGACGACGTGCTTTGTGTAAACCCACTTTTTTACGTTCAACGCGACGAGCGTCACGAGTAACGAAACCAGCTGCACGAAGTGCTGGGCGTAAAGTTTCATCGTATTCCATTAACGCACGAGTGATACCGTGACGGATTGCACCCGCTTGACCAGAAATACCACCACCTTTAACAGTGATGTATAGGTCTAATTTATCTGTTAACTCAACTAATTCTAACGGCTGACGAACTACCATACGAGCAGTTTCACGACCGAAGTAAACTTCTAAAGAACGTTGGTTAATAGTAATGTTACCACTGCCCGGTTTGATAAATACACGAGCTGAAGAGCTTTTGCGGCGACCTGTGCCGTAGTTTTGATTTGCTGCTGTCATTTTTATGCTCCGTGATTAGATATCTAAAACTTGAGGTTGTTGTGCAGCGTGATTGTGCTCAGCACCTGCATACACTTTTAATTTACGGAACATTGCACGACCTAATGGGCCTTTTGGCAACATACCTTTAACCGCAATTTCAATCACTGCTTCTGGACGACGAGCAATCATTTCTTTGAAAGTAGCATCTTTGATACCACCTACATAGCCAGTGTGCCAGTAGTAGATTTTGTCAGTTTCTTTTTTACCTGTTACTGCTACTTTTTCCGCATTGATAACGATGATGTAATCACCTGTATCTACGTGTGGAGTGTACTCTGCCTTGTGTTTACCACGAAGACGGCGTGCTAATTCAGTAGCTAAACGACCTAAAGTTTTACCTGTCGCATCTACTACATACCAGTCACGTTGAACTGTTTCTGGTTTTGCTACAAAAGTTTTCATTAATTAAATACCAATCTAAAATTGTTTAAACCCAATATCCTAAGATATTACCTAATACGGTAGAATCGGACCCCTTCGAGTCAATTCTGACCAAACTTGTGTGATGGGAATATCACACAAAAACAGGGTGGCGAAATTATACAGATCTTTTAAAGAAAAAGCGAAGTATTTTGTAAAAAAATCTCTAATTTGCGACTATTTTCAAAAATTCATAAATTACTTTAGAATTTAACTTCTCATTAAAACAAGAAAATGATAGAAATAGGTAATTTCAGTCAAAAAATAGGAGTACATTATGGAACAATGGTCAAATGAAATCTGGTTAGCCATCGTGGCTGCATTTATTGTGGGAGCAATCATAGGATATGTTGTGCTAAAAGCCACTAATGCAAATGCACAAAAACAACAAAAGTTAGAGAATGAGCTAAAAGTAGCAACGGCTAAACTAGATGCCCAAAAAGAACAACTAGAGCAACATTTTCAACAATCGGCTAATTTACTCGCTACTTTAGCAGAAGACTATAAAAAACTTTATACTCATTTAGCAAAAGGTTCTCAAAATCTACTTCCTGATGAAGCCACTCAAAAGATTGAATTTTTCAAGCAATCTCAATTAGCAGAAAAATCAACAAATGATGATGAACAACCAAAAGATTATTCCGAAGGTTCTTCTGGTATTCTGAGATCAAAAGTAGATTAACTAGCTATTACAAAATATTTTAACATTAATACTAAACAAAAAGAGCTTTCTGCATCAAGCAAAAAGCTCTTTTTGTTTATAGTAAACTTATTCCAAAAATATTTAACATCTAAAATTAATTGCTAATAGTTTCGAAAAAATAGTACTAACCCTTGTAAATCAAGGATTAAGCACGTTTAAAGTCTAAGTGTACTAATTTTGGTTTAGTTGGGTGGCGTTGGATCGCTTGTACTTTAACTTTCTCTTCTTTACCACCAACAACGATAGTTAATACTTCGTTGTAGAATGCATCTTGTACTTGTGCATTGTTTACTTTTTCGTGGTCTAAAACGATTGATACAGGCTCTGCATTTCCACCGTAGATGATTGCAGGAACTTGACCATTGTGACGCAGGCGGCGGCTCGCACCCTTACCTTGCGCTAAACGAACTTCAGCTTCAAATGTAAATGACATTATTAAATTCTCATAAAAAATGGAACATTATTGTTCCGTTGATAAAAAAATAGCAGGCGACCCAGCTATTCCCTAAAAGTTTACGGCAAAAGCCGAAGTGCAATTCTAATCAAAAAATAAGAAAAAACCAATAGTTTTTATGAGCAATTTTTTATATTTCACTTACTGATCACATTTTGTAAAAATATATGTTGTCTATGCTGAATATACAGCAATTTTACTCAAGTTATTGTAAGATATATACGTTTTTAAACTATAAATTCGTCATATTAGGAGTTATAAATGGGCAGTTATCAGCCAGATACACATCTTAGTCCTGAAAATATTCAAAATGTGAAAAATGCCATTTTGCATAAATTAGTCTTTGCGTTAGGTGTTGAGCCTCGTGAAGCAAGTAAACGCAACTGGCTTAATGCATCATTACGCGTTGTACGAGATCTTTCTACCGAAGCTTGGCTACAGACTCGCCGTAGCCAAGCAGCCAATACTAGTCGCCGAGTTTACTATCTCTCAATGGAATTTTTAATGGGAAGAACCTTTAGTAACGCAATGATTTCTGAAGGTGTCTATGAGTTAATTCGCGCCGCATTAGATGAGCTAGGTCAAAATCTAGAAGATATTATTAACGAAGAAGGCGACCCAGGTTTAGGTAATGGGGGGTTAGGACGTTTGGCTGCGTGCTATATGGATAGTTTAGCGGCAATGAAGATCCCTGCTATTGGCTATGGTATTCGCTATGAATATGGAATGTTCCGCCAAGAAATCAAAAATGGAGAACAAGTTGAATTACCCGATTACTGGCTAGACAAAGAATTTGCTTGGCCTTATGTTCGTTCAAGTAAACGTTTTCCTGTTCGCTTTGGCGGTCGTACTTGGCTAGAAGGGAAAAAAGTTCACTGGCAAGCAGAAGAAGAAATCATTGCTCAGGCTCACGATCAGCTTATTCCAGGTTTTGAAACAACAGCAACGAATAGCCTACGTTTATGGTCAGCTCACGCAGGAGATAAAGTATTTGGCTTAGCTGATTTTAATCGTGGGGACTATTTTGCCGCAATGAGCCAACAAAATAGCTCTGAAAATGTTTCACGCGTACTCTACCCTGACGACTCAACCTATAATGGACGCGAATTGCGTTTACGCCAAGAATATTTCCTTTGCTCTGCATCTATTCAAGATATTATTCGCCGCCACGAAATTGAATCTGGCTCTTGCATTAACCTCGCAGAAAAAGTGGCGATTCACTTAAATGATACTCACCCAACTCTTGCTATTCCTGAGTTAATGAGAATTTTGATTGATGAAAAAGGTTATAGCTGGGAACAAGCATGGAATACCACTCGTAAAACATTCTTCTATACTAACCATACCTTAATGAGCGAAGCTCTTGAAACTTGGCCTGTTGAAATGGTAGCTCGTATTCTACCTCGTCACTTACAAATTATATTTGACATCAATAGCCACTTCTTACAAGAAGTCAGAGAAAAATTCCCAAATGATGAAGAACTCATTCGCCGAGTTTCGATCATTGATGAGCAGGGTGATCGCCGTATTCGAATGGCTTGGTTAGCTGTTATTGCATCAAGTAAAGTCAATGGCGTTGCTAAAATCCATTCTGATTTAATGGTTGAATCCATTTTTGCTGACTTTGCAAAAATCTACCCAAATCGCTTCACTAACGTGACTAATGGTGTAACTCCACGTCGTTGGATCCAAATTGCCAACCCAGGACTTGCTACGATTTTAGACAAATATATCGGGCGTAAATGGCGTACTGATTTAATGGAATTAAATAAATTCAATGAATTTGTTGATAATACCGATGTACAAGCAGAGATTTCAGCCGTTAAGGTAGAAAATAAACGTAAACTTGCCGCTTATATCGAAGAAACCCAAGGGATTAAACTTAATCCAGAAGCAATTTTTGATGTACAAATTAAGCGTATTCATAAATATAAACGTCAGCAACTTAACGTATTACATATTATTGCTCACTACAACCGTATTTTGAAAAATCCAACAGCAAATTGGCAACCACGAGTATTTATTTTTGCAGGTAAAGCAGCAAGTGCCTACTATGCAGCAAAAAAAGTAATTCGTTTAATCAATGATGTTGCTAAAGTTATCAATAATGATGACCGTATTCACGATTTAATTAAAGTTGTCTTTATTCCGAATTACAGTGTCAGCCTTGCCCAACTTATTATTCCAGCAGCAGATCTCTCTGAACAAATCTCATTAGCAGGTACAGAAGCATCTGGTACATCAAATATGAAATTTGCCTTAAATGGTGCATTAACAATTGGTACTTTAGACGGAGCAAACGTAGAAATTTTAGATCGAGTTGGTAAAGAAAATATCTTTATTTTCGGAAACACCGTAGAGCAAGTGGAAGCATTACGCAGTAATGGCTACTCACCATATCGCTACTATGAACAAGATGCAGAGTTAAATGAAGCGATCTCACAAATTCTAAATGGCAAATTCTCACCAGAAGATCCATATCGCTACCAAGATTTAATTCTTAACTCAGGCGACTATTATCAAGCCTGTGCAGACTTCCGTAGCTATGTGGATACACAAGAAAAAGTAGCTGAATACTTTGCTAACAAAAAAGCGTGGACACGTTCTGCGATAATCAATATTTCTAATATGGGATACTTCTCATCAGATCGCTCGGTGCTTGATTACGCCAAAGATATTTGGAAAATTGAACCGATGAGTGAAACTCAGCTTGCTGAACAAGCAAAGGTTGCAGATATGATGAGTGATGCGAGTAAGTTATTGATTATTAAATAAAAAACTAGGTGATAATAGGTGTAATGGACAAAATGGTTGATCTATTACACCTATTTCTTATAAATTTACTATTTTGCTACTGGCAACCATTCCATACTAAATAGGAATTCCCACCAAGCAATACCAATCGTTGCGTGAATAAGTAAACTACCAAAGGCAATAACAGCACCAGCAATCCACCACGATTTAATATCATTATAACCCGCACCAAAAGTAATTGGGCCAGGGCCACCACCATAATGTGTAACAGAACCACCATATGAGTTAGAGAATAACAAACCTAATGTTAGTAATTCAGCTGGAGCTCCTGTTACTTTACCCACTGTTGCAAATACAGGTACCATTGCTGCAACATAAGCACCACCTGAAGCAAATAAATAACGTACCGCTACACTCACAGTTAAAATAGCAATAAGAGCTATTGTACCATGATCACCAAAATTCAATACTTTACCAAGTACATCAGCTAACCAAGTAAAAAAGCCAGCTTTGTCTAAGACACCAGACATACCAATAATACCACCGTACCAAATTAATGTATCCCAACCAGCTTTGTTTTTGCGAATATCATCCCAAGATACGATACTTAACACGATACAGAGTACCATTACAGCAAGTGCCACAGTAGTTGCATTAACATTTAAAGCATCTGCAAAGATCCAGCAGAATAATGCAATAACAAACAATACTGCTAATGCTTTTTCACGGAAAGACATTGGACCAAGCTCTTCTAATCCTTTACGAGCAATTTCTTTATTATCAACCTGTTTCATTTCAGGCGGTGCAATTAAATAACAGATAAATGGAATAATAAATAAGCACAATAGACCCGGAACAGATGCCGCTAGAAACCATTGGATCCAGTTTAAATTAAATCCTAAAATCGGCGCCATTAAAGACAGTGCTAACGCATTAGGAGCCATTGCGGTTAAGAAAATATAACTGGTTGTTTTTACCACCATATAAACATTAAGTAGCAAATAACGTCCTGCTTTTTTCGGGCTCGTTTCTGGATCAGACCCTAATGCAACCGCAACGCTATTGATGATCGGGAATACAATTCCTCCAGCACGAGCTGTATTAGAAGGCGTAGCTGGTGATAATAGTAAATCCAAGAACATTGTTACATAACCTAAACGTAAGGTTGTGTTACCCATTGCGGCAATTAAATGATAGGCAATTCGTTTACCTAACCCAGTAATGACAAAAGCCGAACTTAATGTAAATGCGGTAAAAATTAACCACGTCGTACCTGATTGATAGCCTGCTAATGTTTGACTAACTTTAACAAACTGCTCAGCCCCTTCGGTGTTACCGATAACTGCAGCAGATGCAGCTACGGCCGCAAGTAAAATAACGGGTTCACCATAAGGTTTTAGCACTAATCCCACAATAGTTGCTAAATATAACCCAAATAAACGCCACGCAATTAAAGAAAGCCCTTCAGGTGCTGGCAATAAGAAAACAATAATTGGTATGACTACCAAAACTGCTAATTTTTGGACTTTAGATAAAGCCATATAGTTACCTCATTAAAAGATGAAAAAAAATCGTTAATGCTAATAAATCTGCACTACCACCTGCACTTAAATTACGCTTAATGCAAGCGGTATCAAATTCAATTAGTTTTGCAATTCGTTTCTCTGTATCTTGCTCTTCAAGAATACGTTTTGCTTGTTGTTGTACAAAAGATAAACCGTCCATTCCACCACGATTTAGCACATTCGTATCAACATTGCTGGATAATAAATTCAGCAATACTGTTAATAGTTTTTCTCGCCATATTGAGTTATTTGGCTGTATATTTTGTAAGTGATATAAATTCTGTTTAACCAATGGGAAGCCTTGCTCTGCTTCGCCTCTTGCCCCAGTTACACCATAGGTACGATACAAACGAACGCCTGCTGTCATTGGCAAATATTCAGGATAATTTACTAGTTCTTGAGAAAGTCCTTTTGCCATTTTTTCTACAAATGACAAAATAGACACTACATTGATGGCTTGTTTAGTGGCATATAATCGTCCGATAGCACAACAGACTACTCCAAAGGAGAAGATAGCACCTTTATGGGTATTAACGCCTTCCGTTGCTAGTAACATTGCTTGTTCGGCTTGTAACCCAAGCGGTCGGATCTCCGCAAAAATTTGTAATGGATCAGTTTGCTGTGTTGTGATGCCATACAGCACAAAATCACGCCAAAATGCTTTTAATGCCTTGGCACTACGTTCAAAACTTTGTAAATCCATATCTCGATGAGCACCTGAATTAGCTCGATCGACCAGCCCAGGCTTAGGGGTTAAATAGACTTCTTCAAGTAATGCCTGATGAGCCAGTTCACTAATCTGCTCTGCAATAGAATAATCTATTGCTCGTGATTGAATTTGTGCAATAATTTCATCAACTGAATGTTTTCTTGCTCTTGCACAAACTTTAGCATCTTCTTCACACATCAAACATCGGCGTGGTGAAAACCCTAATTCTGTACGGCTAATTGAACGCCCTGATACATCAATAACGTCAAGATCCCATAAACGAGCAAGTGGTGAGCTATCTTCTAAGGTGATCATCACTTGTTTCAATTTCATCGGTTCAATTGGCAAGACAAAAATTGCTTCGTGTCCCGTATCAAGCCAACGTATATCTTCAATCACAGGGTGAATATTGAGTTGAGAAAAACAAGCGGATACATTCTCTAAACATTTTGTAAAAACATAATCAAGCAATGCATTTTTCTTCACTGCTCCAACTGCAAGAAGAGTGATTGATAATATAGGTTGTTGAAACTCTGCTAAGCGTTGTTGTTGTAAATAAACTCGTTGTTCACGAGCTTGCAACAATTCGGCTAACTCAACCAATTTTCCAGTGGTCGAAAATGATTTACAAAATGTGGGATAAAACATACCGCTTATTTCCAACGCTAACGTTTTTATTCTGCTATTTGATAAACAGTATCAATTACCGAACCATCGCGATAACGAACTACAGCGACAGGTTTATTTGTGAATTGAATGTCTTTCGGTTTACCTGTTAGGTTGTAAGCCTTTTCCATTAATTGTTCAATCGCAAATAATTCTATTCCTGCATTTGTTAGGGATTCAATTAGGTCTAAACGAGTAGGATTAACTGCTACACCGTGATCAGTAACAAGTACATCAATATTTTCACCTGGTGTAACACAAGTAATCACTTCTTCTACCACCGTTGGAATACGCCCTCGTACTAAAGGTGCGACGATAATTGATACTTGGGCAGATGCGGCTGTATCACAATGGCCACCTGATGCACCACGAATAACGCCATCTGAACCTGTCAGAACATTCACATTGAAATGTCTATCAATTTCCAACGCACTTAAAATTACGACATCTAAACGTTCAACGGAAGCACCTTTCGAACTGTAATTCGCATATTGATTTGCAGATACTTCAATATGATTTGGATTACGAGCCAGTGATTCAGCAGCATCCTTATCAAAACTCTGAACATCAATTAGTTTCTTAATTAACCCTGCTTCGTGCAGTGCCACCATAGATGAGGTAATTCCCCCTAACGCAAAATCTGCACAAATTTGTTTTTTACGCATTTTATCTTCAAGGAAACGAGTGACTGCAAGTGCTGCACCACCTGAACCTGTTTGTAGTGAAAAACCATCTTTAAAATAGCCTGATGCAAAAATCACATCTGCTGCTTTGCGTGCGATTAAGAGTTCTCTTGGGTTTGTTGTCATTCGAGTTGCACCGCCACCAATTTTTTTCGGATCACCAACTTCATCAACTTTCACAATCAGATCTACCTGATCTTGCGGAATACTCGCAGGGTGATGGGGATAAGCAACTAATTCTTCAGTTAATAACACGACTTTGTCAGCAAATTCTGCATCTACTTTAGCGTAGCCCAATGAACCACATTTGCTCTTGCCACTATAACCATTTGCATTACCAAACTCATCACAAGCAGGTACACCTAAAAATGCAACATCAATGTTTAGTTCCCTGCTTTTTACGAGATGTACACGTCCACCGTGAGAATGAATATTCACTGGTTCATCCATCAAGCCACGAGAGATTTCCTCAGCGAGTTGCCCACGCAATCCCGAAGAATAAATTTTACGCACAACACCATTTTTAATATGTTCAACTAAAGGGAAATGTGCATCAATTAACGAGCTTGATGCTAATACTAAATTTTTATATCCCATCTCAGCAATTTTATTCATCACTAGGTTTACAACCATATCACCATTACGGAATGCGTGGTGGAAAGAAACGGTCATACCGTCCTTTAAACCTGAACGAAGAATTGCCTCTTCAAGAGAGTTACAAAGTTTGCGATCTTTACGTGTTTTCTGTAAAGATTCGGCTTTAGGTACAGGGATATAAGCGGTGAGATTACTATTATTTTTTGCAAAATGTGCTGTACGTTGGTCTCTTGTTTTCATTCCATACTCCTACTCTTCTCGAATACCTGATTTAGCACGTTCTAACACTAATTTGGCACGATCAATAATCGGGGCATCAATCATTTTGCCATTTAGAGAAACAACGCCTAACCCCTGCTTTTTAGCTTCTTGAGCCGCTTCAATAATACGATTAGCTTGCTCTACTTCTTTTTGTGTTGGTGCAAATAAGTTGTGAAGTAATTCAATTTGACGTGGATTGATTAGCGATTTTCCATCAAAACCAAGTTGCTTAATCAGTGCTGCTTCGGCTAAAAAACCTTCTTCATTGTTTGCATTTGAATACACCGTATCAAAGGCTTGAATCCCAGCAGCACGAGCTGCTTGTAAAATTGAACAACGAGCAAAAAGTAATTCAATTCCATCGGGCGAACGTTCTGTTCTTAAATTACGCACATAATCTTCCGCACCGAGTGCAATACCAATAAGACGATCAGACGCCGATGCAATTTGGTTTGCTTGGGTAATTCCAAGCGGGGATTCAATAGCGGCTAATAATTTTGTACTTCTTAACTCACGCCCACAGGCTTTCTCAATTTCAGTTATGGCATTGTCCATATCAATAACATCTTGAGCAGTATCTGTTTTTGGCATACGCACAACATCAGCCCCAGCTCGAACCACAGCATTTAAATCAAGTAAACCATACTCAGATTCCAATGGATTGACACGCACAATGGTTTCTACTTCTTGATAAAGTGGATGTTGTAAAGCGTGTGCAACTAACAAACGAGCGGTATCCTTCTCTTTTAATGCCACAGAATCTTCTAAATCAAACATAATAGCGTCTGGTTTATAGATAAAGGTATTACTTACCATTGCTGCATTAGAGCCAGGTACAAACAACATACTACGTCTTAATTTCATAGTAATTTCTCCCAATCAATACTTTCATCAGTCGCACGCATTAATGCAGCTTTTATACGGGCTCTTAATACGCAATCTAATGCACCTTTATCTTCAATAATAATTTGAGCATTGGTAATATTTAATTGAGAAAGCACCGCTTGTACGGTTTGGTAAATGTCATCTCCAAACTGAGCTTTGACGCTGCTGTTAATCTCAATCTCTAAACTATCAGCTGGTGCGACTCGAATAAGTGCATCACTGGATTCGAGCGTACCTGCTACGGCAGGTTTTGTAATGTTCATACATATCCTCAATCATAAAAAATAAACTAAAGGGGGCTGTTGCCATACTGTTCTTGCAAAAAGCTAAAGGTTGTTGTGGGTACTAAATAGGCGATCATTTCCCACTCTTGTTCGGCAAGTAAACTTCTCACAGCAGAAGCTGAAATCGGCAAATCTTGATAATCTTTACGTGCTATTTCGATCACACTAATACTAGGAAAAGCCATTTCAGACTGCTCTAGCCATTGGTGCATTTGTCGGTTATATTCTCTAGTAACAGCACAGAATGGTTCTGAACCAACAAAACGATGTGTGATATTTAATGCAGGAGCAATATATTGACGAAATAATTTAAGATCGATTTCAACATATAACTCATCGGTTAGACCTTTATCTTTTAAGAAATAATTAGGAAAGGTTGCTCTTGAAATAATGTAATCAGAACCTTCGTGTAAAGTAATATTTGATAAATCAGCAATTCCCTGTTTAACAAGTTGGAAACGTGTCTGATAATTAAATAGTGAAGCATTTTCACCAACAATAAAAAGATGGAGATGATCGCACTGTGCAAGTGCCTGTTCAATGAGATAGCGATGCCCTAAAGTAAAAGGGTTTGCATTCATTACAATAGCTCCAATTTTTTCCCCTTCAACACGCATAGATTGCCATTTGTAACACTCTTTTTTTAAGCGAGTAGTACTATTCTCAAGTAGTACCATATGTGGGTAAGCTGTAACTAGTGTATGAAAACCACATACTTTAAATACATTTTCATATTCTGGTTTGGTGTAGATGAAAAGATCAGGGTAGCTCAATTCATAAGCTAGATGGATAAGCTCGGTAGCAAGTTTTAGTGCAATCCCCTCTCCACGATAACTTTCATCAATTGCAACACACTTAATAATACGAGGTGCAATTCCGCCACAAGCAATGAGTTCATCATTTTCATTATAAGCTAAAATAAAAGAGAGAATTTGCTCATCAAACGTGAGTTCATTTTTATGCAAAAATTGTTTAATTTCAGACAGATAAGAATTATCTTTATTTAAAATATCTACTCGTTGAAACAGCATAAATTGAAAATAATTTCATTATAAAAAATAATTGTATGCGAGCAATTCTAAAGCAATCTTTACAGAAATAATAAGAAGAAAAGTAAATCAGGTTGATCTTAATCAAAAGAAAAAAAGAAGAGATAAAAAAACAACAAAGTCGTTGTAAATGAAAGGTTTATAGTGTTATGAAGACGTTTAATTATTACATTTTAGATACAAATTTAATACAAAAAAGGGCAATCTGCCTGATTGCCCTTATAACTTCTAACTATTTATGTTTCTGCTTTTCAGCAAGCTCTTTTTCTAGTTCTGGTAATACTTCATCACGATACCAACGTGGGTGATGTTTTTTTGCCCAGCGTACTGTTACCCAGCCTTCAACCATTCCACGAATTGAGCCTTTTACCCAGAATGCCATATAGATATGCACCATAATGCCTGTAAAGAGTAAAAATGCACAAGCTGAATGGAATAATATTGCAATTCGGATAACTGGAATTGGGAAATTGTGAGCAAAATACTGACGCCACATAATTATCCCCGTAATCAATAAGGTAAACATTGCTAAAATCAATGTCCAGAATAGCATTTTCTGACCAAGATTATATTTACCATTATCTGACACTGCGTGTTCGTTACCTTTTAATACTTCGTGAATATTACGTAACCATACCCAGTCACTTTTTTCAGGAAAGTTATGGTGCCAATAAATTCTGACCATATTTAAAAAGGCAAGGAACATCACAATCCCTGTAAATGGGTGGATCATTCTTGCTAATTGTGGTGTTCCGAGAATTTGTACTAACCAAGATAGATCAGGGAAGAAAAAGGCTAAACCAGATAACCCTGTTAAAAAGAAACAGAGTACCAATAGCCAATGACTTAACCGAGCTGGTAATTTATGACGAACAATTTTTAGATCATCACTGATATGCACTTTACTCATTGTGACCTCCTTGATGCTCTTCATCGTGCTCATCTAATTCTTCAGTGTTTGGTCCAACAGCAATATAGTGAGCGGCAGCGCTGAGTGCTAAACCACCCATTGCAACAGCAGCAACTGGTTTTAATACATCTTTCCAAAGCGTAATGGTTGGATCGATCTTCGGATCTTTTGGTAAACCTGAATAGAGTTCTGGCTTATCTGCGTGATGTAATACATACATAACGTGCGTACCACCAACACCTTCAGGGTCATATAATCCTGCGTTTTCATAGCCACGAGATTTTAAGTCTTGAATACGTTTTTCCGCATAGACTTTCATCTCTTCTTTGCTACCAAAACGAATTGCACCTGTCGGGCAAGTTTTGACACAAGCTGGCTCTTGACCTACGTTTACACGATCAACGCAAAGCGTACATTTATATACACGATGATCTTCAGGGTTCATTCGTGGGATATTAAACGGACAGCCTGCAATACAGTAACCACAGCCGATACATTTATCCGATTGGAAATCCACAATACCATTTGCATATTGAATAATTGCACCTGGTGATGGGCAAGATTTTAAACAACCTGGTTCGGTACAATGCATACAACCATCTTTACGGATAAGCCATTCTAAGCGGTCGTTTTCTTCCACTTCGTTGAATTTCATCACCGTCCACGCTTTTGCGTTTAGGTCGATTGGGTTATCGTAAACACCAACACAAGCTTCTGGTTCTGCACGAATATCATTCCATTCTGAGCAGCCCACCTGACAGGCTTTACAACCGATACAGGTGGTTACATCGATCAGTTTTGCCACTTCAACTTGATGATCACGAGCTCGTGGCGGTGGTGTTAGCCCTGATGTTGCAGAGGCTTTAATAATGTTTTGAGATTGTACTACACCCATTTTATGCCTCCACTTTCTCAATATTGACTAACATACATTTCGATTCTGGCGTATTGGTATTCGCATCACCTGTACGAACCGTTAGGTTATTGGCAAAGAAACCTTTTTTCGCCCCCGTTGTTGCCGCAAAGCCCCAGTGAATTGGAATACCGATTGTATGAATTGGTTTTCCATCGGAGACTAACGCACGAATACGCTTAGTTACCACTGCAACAGCTTTGATATAACCACGTTTTGAGCTGACTTTAACTACATCACCGTGTTTAATACCTTTCTCTGCTGCCAATGCTTCACCAATTTCAACAAATTGTTCTGGTTGTGCAATCACATTCAACAATACATTTTTCGTCCAATAGTGGAAATGTTCTGTTAAGCGGTAAGTTGTTCCTACATAAGGGAAATCTTTAGATGTACCTAAATCTTCCTTATCGCTTGGTAAAATACGAGCAACAGGGCTTGAAACCACATTCGGATGTAATGGGTTTGTTCCAATTGGTGTTTCCATTGGTTCATAATGCTCAGGGAACGGACCATCAGTCATACGTTCACGCACAAATAAACCACTTACTCCTTCAGGTTGCATAATAAATGGCATTGTTGGGCTATTTGGTGGAGCTGTACCGAAGTCTGCTACATCAACATAGTTCCAGTTTTTACCATTCCATTTTACTAATTGACGTTTAGGGTTAAACGGATTTCCTGCTAAGTCTGCACTTGCACGGTTATATACAATACGGCGGTTTAATGGCCAAGCAAATGCCCAACCTAAGGTGTTACCTAAGTTAGATGGGTCGGAATTATCACGATTTGCCATCTGGTTACCTTTTGGCGTCCACTGCCCTGTATAAATCCAGCAAGCACCTGAAGTTGTACCATCATCACGCATTTGAGCAAAACTTGAAAGTAACTCACCTTTCTTCACAATCACATTACCATTTGCATCAAGAACATCTTCAAGGGCATAACCATTGTTCTCTTTTGCCACTTCTTCCGCTTTTGGCTCAAGTGGATTTGCATAATCCCAACTCATTGCTTCCAACGGTTCAATTGGTGCTTTTCCACCTTCTTTATGGTAGAGATGAATAAGCTCTGCACGCAATTCAGATAAAATCTCACCATCCGTTTTCGCTTCACCTGGTGGCTCTGCACCTTTCCAGTGCCACTGTAACCAGCGACCAGAGTTCGCAATTGAGCCATCTTCTTCTACGAAACAAGTTGTTGGTAAACGGAAAACTTCAGTTTGAATTTCTTCCGTTTTAACATTGTTATACTCGCCATAGTTTTTCCAGAACTCAGAGGTATCCGTTACAAGCGGGTCGAAAATCACTAAATATTTCAAATTGCTCAAGGCTTTAATAATTTTCTGTGAGTTCGGGTAAGATGCAATAGGATTCATACCTTGGCAGAAGAAACCATTGACTTTACCTTGATGCATATCTTCAATATAGCGGAACTGGTCAGTACCACCTTTTGGTAGTTTCGGTAAATAATGGTAGCCAAATTCATTCTCTTTCGTTCCTTTACTACCGTAGAATGATTTCAACATACTCACCATAAATTTTGGTGTATTTTGCCAATAGTTCACCTGATCTTTCATCATCGTTTTTGGTGTAATACGTTTTAAGAAAGATTCAAGCGTTGCATCAGCTTCAGTTGGTAATGGCAAATAAGCAGGCAAACGATTTGGGAATAAACCTAAATCGGTAATACCTTGTACGTTTGAGTGCCCGCGTAACGCATTCACACCACCACCAGCAACACCAATGTTCCCTAATAGCAACTGAATAATTGCCATTGAGCGAATATTTTGCGAGCCTACGGTATGTTGTGTCCAGCCTAACGCATATAAAAATGTTGCAGCTTTATCTGGAGCGGCTGTTTTGGCAATTTCTTCACAGAAAATATTAAAATCTTTCTGTGGAGTACCTGTAATACGCTCTACCATTTCAGGTGTATAACGTTCAACGTGTTCACGCAACATATTTAATACGCAACGTGGATGTTGAAGTGTTAAATCACGTTTTGGCTGCCCTTCTTCATCAAATTGATACGCCCAAGTAGATCTATCATATTGACGAGTTTCAGCGTTATAGCCAGAGAATAAACCGTCTTCAAATTTAAAATCTTCATTTACTAAGAATGAGGCATTAGTGTAGTGTTTTACATACTCGTGCTGAATCTTATCGTTTTTTAATAAATAACGAATAACACCTGATAAGAATGCAATATCCGTACCTGAACGAATTGGCATATAGGTATCAGCAACAGCTGCCGTACGGTTAAAACGTGGATCAACCACAATTAACTTCGCTGCATTTTGTTTTTTAGCTTCAATCGCCCAACGGAACCCGACAGGGTGAGCTTCCGCAGCGTTACCGCCCATTACAATAACTAAATCGGCATTTTTAATATCAACCCAGTGATTGGTCATCGCACCGCGACCAAATGTTGGAGCAAGACTTGCTACCGTTGGTCCGTGTCAGATACTCGCTTGGTTATCTGTAAAAACAATACCGAGAGAACGTACAAATTTTTGGGTTAAAATCCCCGTTTCATTACTACACGCAGAGCCTGCTAAGAAACCAGCTGTCATCCAACGGTTTACTTCAACACCTTGATCATTATGAGTTACAAAGTTCTCATCACGGTCTGCTTTCATATGCTTAGCAATACGTTCAATTGCTTCGTGCCAAGAAATGCGTTTCCATTCATTTGTTCCTGCTTCACGCACTTCAGGATACATTAAACGGCGATCACTATTTACATAATCTAATGCTCCTGCCCCTTTTGGACATAATGCCCCACGACTGACTGGGTGATCTGGGTCACCTTCAATATGAATTAATTTACCTTTGCTGTTCATTGCGCCATCGCCTAAGCTATATAGCAACATTCCACAGCCCACTGCACAATAAGTACAGGTATTGCGTGTTTCTCTCGTACGCAACAATTTGTATTCACGCGGTGCTGCTAATGCGGTTGCTGGGGCAAAACCCAACATCGCAGCAGACGTACCCGCCATACCACCTGCACAGATCTTAAAGAACTTTCTTCTACTGACCTGCATTATTCACTCCTAAAAAACCACATTTGTGGCAATTAACGACTTAAATAAAAATTAGCTTATATGCTTTGCTTATTGCTGTTATTATTGAATAAATAAAGCCAAGAACAAATAAATTTATTGATTAAATTAACAACAAATTTGATATAAACTAAAATTTGCACAATGATACATTTTTTTAACAAAATAAACTATGCTAGAAACTGATTTTTTAGAAAATAACGTGAAATTGATCACAAAAATAAATACAAATAGGCTTCTTATTGAGAATAATTCTCTTTTATCTGCTAAAAAGGAGGATTATTTAATTAAAGAAGTGCCTGTTGCTCTCGTTTATAATGGTATTTCACATACAGTAATGATGTGTACACCAAATAATTTAGCTGATTTTGCATTAGGGTTTTCACTTGCCGAAAATATTCTGAATCATAAAGGTGAATTATATTCACTCGATATTATCGAAAATAATAATGGCATAGAAATTCAAATGGAAATATCTAGCCGCCAATTTTCTGCATTAAAAGAAAAAAGACGTACAATGGCAGGAAGAACAGGCTGTGGTATTTGTGGTGTTGAACAGCTAGAACAAGTACAACAAAATTGTAAATTTTTCCCAAAATCTCACCGCTTACATTCCATTGATCCTATTATTTTTGATCACTGTTTAGCTCAATTAGAACAGCATCAGATTTTAGCAAAACAAACAGGAGCAAGCCACGCAGCTGCTTTTTTTACTCCAAATGGAGAGTTATTAGCTATCCGAGAAGATGTTGGCAGGCACGTTGCTTTAGATAAATTATTAGGTTGGTATGCTAAAGCCGATCAACCATTGGGATTTGTATTTGTGACAAGCCGAGCGAGTTTTGAAATGGTACAAAAATGCTTAGCTTGTGGGATTGAAATGCTCTGTGCAATATCTGCTACAACAGAAATGGCATATAAAATAGCACAAGAAAATAATTTTACGTTATTAGCCTTTACCCGAAAAGGAAAAGCGACAATTTATTCTGGACAAGAGCGATTAATATTATAAATAAAAAAAAATACCGATTATTTAGAAATATAATCGGTATTTTTATTATGATATTTTAGAATCTATATGAAAGACCTGCAAAATATACAATAGGATCTAATTTGATTTTTACTTCGTGATTTAACCCTAATGCACTAAAGTTAGCTTTAGTTTTAATACGGGTGTACCATAATGCAGTATTTAAATAAAGTTTATCCGCTAATTTAATATCAATACCCGCATTAACAACTGGGCCAAATGAATGTTTTTTAACTTGTAAATTTGTAACTGCAGGATTAAGCGATTTAGCACTAAAGAAACGGGTATAATTTAAACCTGCACCAATATAAGGTCTTGCTCCTGCATCTTTATCTAAGAAATAATACTGTGCATATAAACTTGGTGGTAAGTGTTTTACTTTAACCACATTTGGAATAGGCAGTCCATCTGGTAATACGCCAGCGACAGGCTGAACAGATGCATCTATTTTATGTGAAAACGGTGTTGCACCCAGTAATTCAATACCAATATTATCTGTGAGCATATAGGTTGCTGTTAAACCTAACTGTGCATTATTGCGAACATCTAAAGTAATATCGACTGGTGTTGTTGTTTTTGAGCTTGAATTTGCATCAACAAAAACACCACCAATACGAAAGATTGCACTACCTGCCTCGTGTGCCATTGCTGAGCTTGCTAATAAAACTGAACCTAATATAACCGCTAATGCTGATTTTTTCATTTTGAACCTCTTTTTATTATTGTGGAAAAATAAGTAACAAAAATGTTACTAAACACATATTATTGTAAAAAAGGGTAAATAAAATGTTTTTGATAAATATCAAAGAATAGCGATGAATTATTACAAGATAAATGTTCTTAAATTATTTTATTTTTTGAAATTTGATCTAACACAATTTATCTATTTGAACTCACTATTTTCTGCCATAAATTTCCTGTTTCAGGAGTAGCACTAATCACAAAAGATTGCTGTTGATATTCAAAGGCTAATTGATATGCGTGTAAATAAACCCGATCTGCTCTTTCACCAGAATAAAGTTCATCACCTAAAATTGGACTACCTAAACTTTTCATTGCTACTCGCAGTTGATGTGTTTTTCCTGTTTTAGGTTGCAATACAAAATGTCTTAAATTAGGCTCAAGCGAATAAGATTGAAATAGCGTAACGGCTGGATTTTCTTTGGTATGGCATAATTTCCACGCACCATTACGGCTCTTTTGCATATCACCAACTACCCTACCTTGTTTCTTTTTTGGCTTTTGATTAGATAATGCCCAATATGTTTTTTGGATTTTATGATTGACAAATAAGTCATAAAAATAAGCGGCTGTTTCTTTGTTCAATGCCAAAATTAACAATCCTGATGTTACTTTATCTAAACGATGAACCAACCAAACTTGCTCAACACCTAGTTGTTTTGCAATTTGTTCGATTAATCCAACCGCTTGTTCATCTTTATGAACACTCATACCAGCAGGTTTATTGATAATGACAAAATCAGAATGATGATAACAGACAGTAAAATACATTGATTTTTGCTATACTCTAAAAATAGATGCAAATAGCATAACGGATAATTCAGATTAAAGGAAAGAAAAATGGCATTACATCTCTATTTAATTCGTCACGGTCGCACCGAATGGAATGAAAAAGGTTTATTACAAGGGACTGGAGACTCTCCTTTGGTTGAAGAAGGTATTTTAGGTGCAAAAAAAACGGGGAAGGCTCTAGCAAACATTCCTTTCTCTGCGTGTTATTCAAGTTTAATGAAACGAGCCCAAGATACGGCGGATTACATCATTGGTGAGCGTAATATCCCTCATTTCCATCATAAAGGAATCAATGAAATTCATTTTGGTAAATGGGAAGGGAAACGTTCGGTAGATTTAGCAGAACACCCCGAATATATTTTATTAAGGACAGCTCCTAAGCAATACCAAGCGATTGAAAGCCAAGGAGAAACGATTGAACAGCTTTACCAACGCGTTACACTCGCATTACAACAAATTATCGAACGACATCAAGATGGCGAAAATATTTTAATTGTATCACACGGGATGACCTTAACTTTACTTACTGCTATCTTAAAAGGTATTCACTGGCACGATTTCCGTAATCCTGAATTACACACCTTTGTAGCTAATACTGCAATCAATGTATTAAAAGTGGAAAATGGACAATATGAATTGATTAAGTTTAATGATGTGGCACATTTGGGCTGAATCTACAGAGAAGAAATATATGATAGCATAGGAAATACCTATTCCTATGCATTTCTAATTTCTAACCACGATGTACCGCTAGTGGTGAAAAAGTTTGTGCTGTTGGCATTACTTCAATACGATTGATATTAACGTGTGGCGGTTGTTGGTTTAGCCATAACACGATATTCGCAATATCTTCGGGGGAAACATACTGCACATTTTCATAGAGTTTAGCTGCTTTTTCATCATCACCTTTAAAACGTACATTAGAAAATTCTGTTCCACCACATAGCCCTGGTTCAACATTACTCACTCTAATTGCTGTCCCCGCTAAATCGGCACGCAAATTAAGGCTGAATTGTTTAACAAATGCTTTTGTTCCGCCATATACATTACCACCTGGATAAGGATAATTACCTGCTATCGATCCTAAATTGATAATATGGCCACTATTACGAGCTACCATTTCAGGTAAAATTAAGCGAGTTACGCTCACTAATCCTTTGATATTCGTATCAATCATTTGATACCAATCGCTCAACTCTGCTTGGTGAGCAGGTTCAAGACCTAGTGCTAAACCAGCATTATTGACGAGCAAATCTACGTTTTTCCATTTATCTGGGCGGTTATTTAATGCTTGCTCAGTCTGCTGAAGGTCGCTTACATCAAACACTAAAGGTAAAAAATGCTCCCCAAGCTCTGCCTGTAATGCGGATAAACGCTCTGCTCGTCTGCCTGTACCAATAACTTTATAACCTGCTGAAATCAATGTCTTGCAGATAGCTAAGCCAAATCCAGCTGTTGCCCCTGTAACTAATGCGGTTTTCATTTTTTTCTCCTTCTGATGATACTATATTTTATATTAGATAAAGCAGTGCTGACAGTAAAATGAAAAAGTTTCACACAGTGATGAAATTTATTAACAATCAATGCTCATCAATCACAAATTCAAACCAATCAATCACATCTTTCTCGTGAATACCATTTTTGATTAAAATATTTGCTCGGTTTACGGAATTTGGATCGTTTGAAATAAGCGGATGCCAATCAAACAAAGGCTTACCTTCATAAAGTAAACGATAAGCACAAGTTTGGGGCAACCAGCCAAACTGGGGAAGATTTTTTTTGGTAAGTTTAGTGCAGTCTTGTTCAAGGGTAAAACGTTCAGAATAATTGTTACACTTCCCTGTGTCTAGATTTAACAGATTACAAGCGACTGAAGTGTAATATAACCGTTCTCGCTTTCCCCGACCTTGAATATACTTGCGATAACAGCACTTACCACAACCATCGCAAAGAGCTTCCCATTCAGCATCATTCATCTCCATTAAGGATTTGTTCTGCCAAAAAAGCGGTTCGATTTGTGAATTTTTTTGCAACATTAACGAATCATACCTCCTGATTAAGTTGTTGCTGCAATGATTTTAATGCGATTGCTCGATGAGAAATCTGTTTTTTCTCAGCAGTTTCTAATTCTGCAAAAGTACAATTTTTTGGAGGATAGTAAAATAAAGGATCATAACCAAAGCCATTTGTACCTTTTTCTTCACGCAAAATTTGCCCAAAACATTCGCCAAGTGCAATTTTAGGCGTTGGATCGGTTTCGTGTTGTAAAAAAACAATGCAACTCACAAATTTTGCACCACGTTTTTCATCGGTGATACTCGCCATTTCAGCGAGTAGTTTTTGGCGGTTTGCCACATCATCACCATCAACGCCTGCATAACGAGCAGAATATAACCCCGGTTCGCCCCCAAGAGCATCAACCGCCAATCCTGAATCATCAGCAATCGCAGGTAAACCTGTTAGTTTTGCGGCATAACGTGCTTTAATGAGTGCATTTTCTACAAAAGTTAGCCCTGTTTCTTCTGGGCTTTCTATACCAAATTCACTTTGTGCAATAACTTCAAAGCCAAATTGCCCTAATACATCTGCCATCTCTTTAACCTTACCTTGATTGCTTGTAGCAAGGACGATTTTTGTTTTGTTCATATAAATTCCTTCGTTTTAAATAGAGGTAAATTGTAAAATTTTACCCGAAAATGACCGCTTATCTAAATACATCTACTCATACAAACTTGGATCGCTCTCATTCGGGCGAGTTTTGAAACGGCGATGAAGCCACATATACTGGCTCTGAGCTTTTAAAATTTCTTTTTCGACTAATTGATTCATTTTCGTTGCGGTATCAATATCATTTTCACATTGACTAAAATCAACCGCAGGGCTAATTTTTACCGTATAACCTGAAAAATCAGCATTTCTCATTGGCGTAAATGGCACAACTACGCTATTTGGAGCTGAACGCAACAACATTCGAGAACCCGCCGTTGTACAAGTTTCTTGAACGGCAAAGAAGGGGACAAAAACACTATTTTTACGGCCATAATCGTGATCTGGCGCATACCAAATTGTTTCTCCCGTTTTTAAGGCTTTTATCATTCCGCGTAGATCTTTACGGTCTAACATCGCTTTATTCGAACGTACTCTACCTCGAAATTGAATCCAATCTAATAATGGATTGTCATTCGGACGGTAAACGCCAATCCCTTGATGGTGCAGCCCTACAATCCTAGCGCCTAATTCAAGGGTCAGAAAATGCACGCCAACTAATACTATTCCAGCATCTTCAGGCTGTTCTTTAAGATATTCTAATCCTTCAATCTTTGACCATTTTAAAATTCGCTTATCCGACCAAAACCACGCCATTCCTGTTTCAATAATCGCCATTCCGATTGAATCTTGATTCTCTCGTAAAATATGTTTAATTTGAGATTCAGAATAATCAGGGAAACAGAGTGCTAAGTTTCGTTTAGCAATTGCCATTCTACGCTGACCAAATTTAAGTTTGACAAAAATCTTACCTAGCGATTTGCCTAATATCACCAAGCAAGGATAAGGTAAACATAAGATAAGTCTAAATATGCCTAATGCAAGCCACAATCCCCAATATTTAGGCTTGAGAAAGTCAGATTGGAATGGAGGTAAGTTTTTTTCTGTCATTCTTTTTTCTCAATAGAGTAATAGTTTTTCTTTCTGAAAGTTAGACTGAATTATAGTCGAAAAGCCCCTAAAAGTGTTAAGTAGATCAAATTTTTGTATTTTTGTTGGGTTTAGCAGTTGAAATTTGAGTAGGAAAGGCATAATTTGAATACATCATCAATGACCAATGATGGTCAAAACCAAAAGAGGAAAATGCTATGACAATCAATATTTCAAGCAAACAAATGGAAGTTACCCCTGCAATCCGTAGTCACATTGAGGAGCGTTTGGCAAAATTAAATAAATGGCAAACTCAGCTTATAAACCCACATTTTATTATTCATAAACTGCCGAATGGCTATGAAGTTGAAGCCTCTATTGGTACACCTGTTGGTGATCTTTTTGCAAAATCACAAGATGCTGATCTTTACAAAGCTATCAACGATGTTGAAACTAAGTTAGAAACACAATTAAATAAACAGAAACATAAAGGTGAAGCTCGCCGAGCTGATGAAAGCCTGAAAAAGTTAAATGAAACAAATTGATAATGCTTTATAGTGAATTAGACTTGAGCTGGCAGCTTGTCAATAAGAACAGTTGCCAATTGGTGTAATGGACAAAATGGTTGCTGATTTACCCATTACACGTTCAAATGGACAAAGTGGTTGCTAATAATATTTTTCTTATGTTGTTAGCAACTCTTTTTATTTAAAAAATCCTTTATAAACATAACCTTACGTTTTTTGCTTAATCCGCTGTGATTATTTAATTTTCGTTTTAGTTCACTGAATAATCCTTCTAACCTATTTGTCGTTTTTTCTATATTTAACTCAGGGTACTTTTCGAAGGTAAATAAATATTTTTCATAATATCTAAGGCTAGATAAAGCACTTCTTAATCCTTTATGCTTATAAGGAAAATAACCTTTCTCATTGCATTTATCTGACCGTTCATTTAAATAGTCTTGGTGAGTTAAATACCATAGGTGTAAATGGCGATAAAATTTATTTTTTGTGCTTTCTTTGAGAGTTTTAACAAGTATTTTGAGTGCTTTTCCTGCCACTGATGTATGCTTTTTTCTGAGCTTTCTCATCACCATTGCAACGAGATGAAAATGGCACATCTGTGTCGGGGTATCGAATAAGTCCCTAAGTAATCCACGGCGACCATCGCAGGTAATTGACTGAATAATATAGCCTTTTTCTCTTAATTTATTTAATGCAACGTGGTAATGCTCATCTCGTTCGGTCTTAACCAGTTGGTGATAAACGACCTTTTCGCTCACGCTATCCATTATCACCAAAATACCAAATTCCCGACCAAAGAATGTGGTGGTATCCATAATAATATTTAAATGTGTTGAAATAGGCGTTTTTAATGCGGTTTTAGGGGCTTTATCAATATATCGCTGAATAGTTTTAACGGAGCATTTATATTTAATAGCGAGTTCTTTGTAGGTCTGTTTTCCTTGC
>NZ_JBSIUP010000005.1:0-98549 GCF_053654055.1 Ursidibacter sp. B-7004-1
GATTTGGTCGAATGCACGAGCTGCACCACCGAAGTGTTTCGCTAATACAGTTGTGATTGCTGCTGTTAAAGTTGTTTTACCATGGTCAACGTGGCCGATTGTACCCACGTTAACGTGCGGTTTTGTACGTTCAAATTTTTCTTTAGACATTTTTAAAAGTCCCTCTAAACAAACACGGTTACGATGGTACGTTACCACATTAACCTAATGTAGAAATTAATACTGTTTATTACTAAGGAAAAGATGAAGATAGAAGACTTAGTGGTGCTGATAGGCGGATTTGAACCGCCGACCTCACCCTTACCAAGGGTGCGCTCTACCAACTGAGCTATATCAGCGCTTGGAGCGGGCAGCGGGAATCGAACCCGCATCATTAGCTTGGAAGGCTAAGGTAATAGCCATTATACGATGCCCGCTGTTCTAAATTCGTCTGTCCCATAGGATTCAATTAAGAGATGGTGGAGGGAGAAGGATTCGAACCTTCGAAGGCTGAGCCAACAGATTTACAGTCTGCCCCCTTTGGCCGCTCGGGAATCCCTCCACATTAATTGAATACTTGTTTCGTTACGCGTTAAATGGTGCCGACTACCGGAATCGAACTGGTGACCTACTGATTACAAGTCAGTTGCTCTACCTACTGAGCTAAGTCGGCATTGCGTTGTCGTAAGCAAGTGGTGCGCATTATAGGGCTTTAGAAAAACCTTGCAAGTCTTTTTTTTGAAAAAATATTAAAAAAGCACTCTTTCGATTGTTAAATATGCAAAGTGATGATTTTTTAAATCTTTTTTACCTTTTTTATCACTAGAATTCCCCTAATAAGTCATTTATATTGTATATTTCGCCCAATAAAATCTAGGACAACTCATCATATTTTAAGAGATTTTGGCAATGAATTTGCAAAATGATACAAAAATTACACCATTTCTGACGTTTGAACGGCATCAATGGGCAGAATTACGTAAATCTGTCCCTCTAAAATTAACGGAACAAGATCTCAAACCGCTACTTGGTTTTAATGAAGACTTATCACTAGATGAAGTCAGTACTATCTATCTTCCTTTGGCTCGCTTGATTAACTACTACATTGATGAAAATCTTAAACGCCAACAGGTATTACATAAATTCCTTGATGTTGCATCACCCAAAGTCCCCTACATTATTAGTATTGCGGGAAGTGTCTCTGTTGGCAAAAGCACCTCTGCTCGTATTTTACAAGCATTATTATCACAATGGCCTGAAGAAAGGAAAGTTTCTCTTATTACTACTGATGGCTTTCTTTACCCTCTTGCTACGCTAGAAGAAAAAAATTTACTCAAACGAAAAGGTTTCCCAGAATCTTACGATATTCACTCGCTTATTCGCTTTGTTTCGGATATTAAATCAGGTAAAAGACGGGTTAAAGCACCAATTTATTCGCATCTAACCTACGATATTATTCCCGATCAATTTAATGAAGTAGATCAACCAGATATTCTTATTTTAGAAGGGCTTAATGTACTACAAACAGGAATGAACTACCCTGCTAGCCCCCATAATGTATTTGTCTCAGATTTTGTTGATTTTTCAATCTATGTAGATGCTGATGAAGAGCTACTCAAGAAGTGGTATATCAACCGTTTCTTAAAATTCCGCCGTAGTGCATTTTCCGATCCTAACTCTTATTTCCATCACTTTTCCAAATTATCGGAGCAAGAAGCAATTTCTACTGCATCAATGATTTGGAATGAAATAAATGGACTAAATCTACACCAAAATATTCTACCAAGCAGAGAAAGAGCCAATTTAATTCTAGTAAAAGGCGATGATCACGCTATTCAAACTGTAAAGCTAAGAAAATAAATGGCAAAATCTACTGGTTTCCAATTTAAACAATTTTTCATTGCACACGACAAATGTGCAATGAAAGTTAATACAGATAGCATTATTCTCGGCTCTCTCGTCAATACTGCACAATGCAAACAGATACTTGATCTCGGAACAGGCTCAGGATTACTTGCAATAATGTTGGCACAACGTACCGCTTACGATTGCCAAATTACTGCCGTAGAACTGGAACAGAATGCCTTTATACAAGCCACAGAGAATATTCACCATAGCCCTTGGGCAGATAGAATTACACCACTACAAGCAGATATTTTACAATTAACATTAACGGATAAATTTGACTTGATTGTCTCTAATCCACCCTACTTTGAACATAGCCTTGCCACTAGAAGTAGCGAACGAGATCTTGCACGAAATACTACCCAAAGCCATTTTACTTGGTTAGAGCAAGCGAAAAAATGGCTAAAAGAAACTGGGCGTATTGCATTTATTCTCCCCACAGAAACAAGTGAGAAGTTAATTCAGCAAGCTAAATACCTAAATTTACACTGTGTTGAGAAATGGAATATCATTACTAAAGAAGGGAAAAAACCGAAAAGAAGTATTACGATTTTTTCCCAACAGATGACTGCGTATATTGAAAAAGAATTAATTGTTTATCAATCTAATAATGAATATACGCAAACATTTAAGGATTTGACTAAAGATTTTTATGTAAAATGGGTGTAATGGATAAAATGGTTACAAATAATTATTTCGATATTATGTAGTAGTTACACAAAACCCAGCTTTAAGAAAATTTGCGTAGAGAAAGTTTACCCCTGCCCTAATGTCGTATTCATTTATGGGCAGGGATACAGTCGTTGCAAAAGAAATTAGATATGTGTACAGCTGCTATATAATGCCGAATTATTTTATACTGTTATTAGCAACCACTTGTATGTATTATACAGAAAGTAAAGCTACCACTCTTTTATATAAAATAATAAATTAGAGTTTATAATCCTTTTGCCAAGCGATCTAATTCTGCTTTTGCAGATTGTTGTGCTTTTTCAACCGCTTCTGGACCAAAACCGAGAGCTTCTGCATAAACAAATTCAACATCAGTAATACCAATAAAGCCTAGGAACGTTTGAACATAAGCTTTTACTAAGTCAGTTGGTTTGTCTTTATGCAAACCACCTGTAGTTAAAATCACAATGGCTTTTTTACCTTTTACTAAACCTTCAGGGCCTTCTGCAGTATATTGGAAAGTAACACCCGCACGAGCAATATAATCAAAGTAGCTTTTTAATTGTGCTGGTACGCTGAAGTTGTACATTGGGGCATTGATCACAACAACATCAGTATTTTTAATTTCAGCCACTAACTCATTCGATAGTGCTAATAATTTTTTCTGTTCTTCTGTTGTTGGTTCACCACGAGTTGCAGCGGCTGCATCGCCTGTAAAATAAGGTAATGGTTGCTGAACTAAATCACGAGTAGTAATTTCTGCGTTTAATTGTTGCGTGAAGTAGTCACTTAATAAGTTTGATTGTGAATAATCTGCAAGAATACTTGATTTTAAAACTAATACTTTTTTCATATAAACCTCTTCAAATAGGGAATAGCAAAATAGAGAGATAGTCTATTATGTATCTTTTACTCAATAAATAGGGCAAATGTGAAAAGAGTATTTACCCAGGATAAATAATAAGACTTAATCAGATTCATACTAACTAATGATAAAATAGGTATTTAGATTTTGGGACAATTAGGTCTATACCGCTTTTTGAATATATTTATGATAATTCAACTGTAACCACTGTAAGCCAACAACAGCGATGACATTATCTATTTTACCTTGCTCGACCCATTGATAGGCTTGCTCTCGGCTAACAACGTGAACAAGAATATCTTCATTTTCTTCTTCTAGCCCATATACACCACCAACCTGTGAGCTATCAACTAAGCCTAAGAAAATATGTAAACGTTCTACCGTTCCGCCTGGGCTATCCCATACACTGACTGCGTGTTGTAAATTACTTACTGTCAGACCCGCTTCTTCTTGGCTTTCTCGAATAGCTACTTCTTCAGGCGATTCGTCAGTATCAACCATTCCTGCGATAAGTTCGACCAGCCAAGGCGATTGTGAGCTATTTGGATCGTAAGCTCCGATCCGCACTTGTTCAACCAGTACAACACGATCACGCACAGGATCGTAAGCAATCACTGCTGATGCAGCCCCTTTAATCAATAATTCACGAACAACTTCTCCACTCATTCCGCCTGAAAATAATTTATGTCGGAAGAACATTTTTTTAAGTTCAAAATGCCCTTTATAAACCGTTTCTTCTCGAACGATCTGTAAATCTTGTTGTGAAAATTGGTGAATTTGGCTCATATTTTTCCTTAACTTTTACGTAAGCGATCAGAATGCACAAAATATAATGCAATGACCATTACTAATATCGCAAGAGCAAATAATAATGTGTGTATTGCATTAGAGTGATCAACAATAATTAACCTTACCATTGCGGTAATTCCAATATATAGAAAATAACGTAATGGGAAATGGTAATTATATTTAAAATACTGAACTATCAGTGCAAGAAATTCAAAATAGAGAAAAAAGATAACAATTTTCTCAACGACTTGGAATTTCTCGCTATGGTGTAATAATAAATCAATTAGTGAATAAGCTTCAGAAAATAAAGCATAAGAAAGAATAAGGCCAGCAGCTAATAGTGAAATATTTAATAACCACTGAAATCCCTCTGAAACTAATTTTCCAAAACGTGAGTGTTGTCCTTCAAAAATTATTTTTGGCATAGCGAATGATTAACTTGATAAATAATAGGGTTTAAATTTCTAATTAAATGAAGTTGTCCATTTTTCCATTGGTAAATAGGCGGTAATGATAGCATAAATTCAGGTTGCTCAAAGAAATAAGCAAGATAAAAAGGTAACTGATCATAAAAGCATAGCTGACCTTTCGGACAATAAGCTGACCTAATCCTTTGCTTACTTAATGAATGTTGCACTTCAGAAAGTTTAATAATTCCTACGCCTTGTGATTTTAAAACAGCTTCTCGCAAGCACCAACTTAAATAAAAACGAGAAATAAGCGGTTGGATTTGCGGTAAAATTTGCGTATTCTGAATTTCAGTAATCTCTTGCTCACTGGCATAGTATTGCAATAATTCATTATAACGGCGTGTTTTTTGTGGGTGTTCAATATCAATCCCAACGACTCGCTTTCTCGTATTATTCGATAGAATAATCGCAACCCACTCCCCTGAATGAGAAATATTAAAATCTACTTCACTATTAGGAATATATGGGCGACCACTATCTGTTTTCTGAATATTATTTAATAATGTTAAATCAAGATTATGTTTTTGAAATGCCTTATATAATAGAAAATCGGCCATTTTACGACTTTGCCATTTATTCAAAAGTCGTTCCGAGAAATGAGAAATATTATTTTCTTGCCATTTTTCACTATTAACAAATTGATTAGAAATAAATTCCTGATTATGTGCAAATAAAATAGAGAAGCGGTCAGTTTTGTGCATTTTTTTACAATTTCGTTTTACAAAAACAGTGGTTTAGGTGGTCATCAACTAATCCCATTGATTGCATAAAAGCATAGCAAGTGGTTTCCCCAACAAAGACAAACCCTTTTTTCTTCAAGGCTTTAGACATTGCTTTAGAAATATCTGTTTTAGCAGGTACATCACTTAAATCAGTAATATTATTGACTTGTGGTTTACCATTTACAAACGACCAAATAAATTGGCTAAAATCTTCCCCTTCCGCTTGCATTGCAAGATAAGCCTTAGCATTACGAATAATTGCCGCTAATTTTGCACGATGGCGGATTAATCCTTGATTTTCCATTAAACGATCAAGATCATTCTCACTCATTTGAGCGATCTTTTGGGGATCGAACTGATAAAATGCAGTTCGATAATGCTCTCGCTTTTTCAACACTGTAATCCAAGAGAGCCCTGCTTGTTGCCCTTCTAAGCAGATCTTTTCAAACAACTTTTGACTATTAAATTCAGGTTTTCCCCATTCGTGATCGTGATAGTCAATATAAATTTGGCTATCTCCAGCCCAGCTACAACGCACCATTTGTAAATTCCTTATAAAAAATGACCGCTTGTGGAGGTAAGCGGTCAGAATGAGATGTTACGCTTATCGTCTTGGTAAATAACGAGCTGGATCCACCGATTTACCTAAATAGCGGATTTCAAAGTGAAGCTTATTGCCATTTGTACCAGTACTACCTAATGTCGCAATAGTTTGACCTGCACGAACATTATCCTGTTCATCGACTTTAATTGTATCATTATGGGCATAAGCACTTAGGAAGTTATCATTATGTTTGATAATAATTAAGTTTCCATAACCTTGCAATGCATTACCTGCATACACAACTTTACCTGCGGCTGCAGCCTTAACTGGTTGACCCTTTGCACCTGCAATATCAATCCCTTTATTCCCTCCTTCCGCAGAGGAGAAACCAGCGATAACACGCCCCTCGGTTGGCCATTGCCATTTTAGCGATGAAGCCGCAGGTGCTTGTTCATAACTTATGGTATTGTCTGAAGGTGTTGTTGCTTGGATTGTCGGGGGTGTAGCGGTAACTGTCGGAATTGATCCTGTTGTTGCAGTTACTGTCGGGCGTACAGGTGGAACAGCTCCGTTTCCTGCACTAGCTTTAACTGGCCCCGTCACCGTACCATCAGAACCGTAAGCCGTACCATTTGGTGCTTGAGTATAGGTTACTTCTGGTTCAATAGGTTTAACTGGTTGTGGAGCAGGTGTCGGTGCTACTTGTGCTGTTTCTTTCGCTGCTGACGTAGGATTACCCAATTTTAAGGTTTGCCCTACATTAAGTTGATAGGGTTCTTTCATATTGTTTAAAGCAGCAATTTCTTTGACATCTTTGCCCGCAATATAAGCAATTAAGAACATTGTGTCGCCTTTACGCACAGTATAGCTATCGCCGTTATAGAACCCTTTATCTATTTGGCTATAAATAGGTGCATTTTTTTCATCACGCGGGATAGTAAAATCTTGTGATACTGTTTTTTTGGCTGGTTGCGTTTTTGGTTTTGCAACTGGCTGTGGAGCTGGTTTTGGTGTTGGCTCTGCTTGGTACTGTGGCACTGCGACTGGTACAGGTTGTGGAGCTGGTGCTTGATAAACAGGCTGTGGCGGAGTATAGCTTGGTGTATTCATTGTGCTTGGCATTTGTGTTGCTTGCACATCGGTTTGCCAGCCGTAGCTACCGTCCATAGCCCCTGTTCCAGCCACAGGTTGCATTACGCCAGGGCTTAGTTCTGAACCGTCAGCATTGACAACAGGGGCTGGTTGGTTAGAACTACAAGCAGTTAAAATTACTGCAGCAAGTGGCAAAAGTAAAAATGATTTTTTCATTATTGATCCTTGAGTAAAAGCCAAATAACAGCAGTAATTAGTTGCTGCTGATTATTTATAATATTACCAGTAATTATCTTAGACGGAGAACTTGACCTGGGTTTACTTGATAAGGTTGCGAAAGATTATTTAAAGTCGCAATTTGACTGACAGATTTACCCGACAAATAAGCAATTAAAAATACGGTATCGTGCTTACCAACGGTATATGAGCTATCAGTATAGCAACCTTTCTGAATTTGAGCATAAACTGGCGTATTATTACCATCACGCACCACATTACAGTTTCCTACTATCTCACTTTGACCATAGCTAGCTTGTGTTACAGGTTGCGGCATTGCTTGTACTGGTTGAGGTTGATAGCTTGGCTGAGGTTGGTAACTAGGTTGAGGTTGAGAGCTCGGCTGTGGCTGATACGTTGGCTGAGTCATTGAACTCGGCATTTCCGCAGTTTGAACTTCGGTTTGCCAAGCGGGGGCACCAACAGACGTTACTTCTGCACCAGTAGATTCAGTTGAAGAATTTGAACACGCTGTTAAAGCTAATGCAAAAACGGGTAATAAAAAGAATGATTTTTTCATATTGTCTTCCTTATTATTTAACAAAGGTATAAATGGCGTAGGCAATAACGGCAATAACAACCGTTCCCCAACCGATTAACTCAATGGAACGGCGGATTTTATCTGCATATTTTTCACCACCCCACGCTGATAATTTTGCCACAAGAATGAAACGAGCAAAACGAGAAATTGCAGCAGTAGCTACAAAAGGCAAGAATGCCATTTGCATTACTCCAGCACAAATTGTAAACACTTTAAAGGGAATTGGCGAGAACCCTGCTAAGAAAACAATTGCCACGCCCCAAGTTTCAAACCAATTCATTGCTTTATCAAAGTTTGCTTGCATTCCCCAATCGACAATAATACCTTTTACCCAATCAAAAGCATATAAACCAATGAAATAACCGATAATCCCACCTAATACAGAAGCAATAGTGGTGTATATCGCATAGCGTGTTGCCATATGCGGTTTACTCATCGACATTGGAATAAGCATTACGTCTGGTGGAATAGGGAAGAATATTGCTTCAATAAAGCTCACAAAACTTAGCCAAGTAGCCGCAAATTTGTGTTGCGACCACACCATTGTTTTATCATAAATTGCACCGAAGAGTTTCATTATAGTAATCCTTTTAATGTTTGGATTGATTGATGAGCAGTCATATCGGCTTGAATTGGTGTAATGGACACATAGCCATTTTTGATCGCATAAAAATCCGTACCCTCGCTCTCGTCAATTGGCTTACCACTTGCACCAATCCAGTAAATGTTTGCACCTCGTGGATCTTGTTGCTTAATAATTTCAGCGGCAGAAGAGCGATCCCCTAAGCGAGTGGCTAACATTCCTTTTAATTCTGCATAAGGAACATTAGGAACATTCACGTTTAAAACTTGGTTTGTTGGAATATTATCTTGCTTAATTTTAGGTAATAAATCTAATACAACTTGAGCAGCGGTTTCAAAATGGCAGTTTCCTATTAAATAATTGGTGTCTTTATGTCCGACTAACGAGACAGCGATTGAGGCTAAAGGTAAATGGCGACCTTCTAATGCCGCAGCAACAGTGCCAGAATAGACAACATCATCGCCTAAATTTGCACCGTGATTGATGCCCGATACGACTAGGTCAAAAGGTGTATCAAGCAGACCATTTAATGCAAGATGTACGCAGTCAGCAGGTGTGCCTGCAATCACAGAATAATCACCATTTTCAAAACGATGCACTCGTAATGGATCAACTAAAGTTAAACAACTTGATGCAGCACTGCGGTTACGATCAGGTGCAACAACGGTTACGTTATGCCCTGCATTACGTAGGATTTTCGCAAGAGTTTGGATACCTACGGCATTAATGCCATCATCATTACTTAATAAAATATTCATATTGTCCTTAAATTTGTAAAAAATCCGAGAAATCTGACCGCTTATGCTTATTCGCTTTCTTCATCAAGAGAAATTAACTCTCTAACTAACGCAGTAGCGTAGCTGCCAGCAGGTAAGAAAAATTGTAAGCGTAAACCTTCAGGCTCAAAATGCCACTCAAATTCCGAGGGTACACAAAACATCGGGCGACGTGCCGCATTAGTCCGCTCTTGTGCCATTAAATTCAATAAAAGTTGCTGTTCGGAAACAATTCTTTTTTCTCGCTCAGAAACTGTTTGTTGTAGTGAATTTTCACCAACTAATGGAGCAGTCAGCAAGACATCGCCCTGTACTAATCGTTGGTTTACGCTGGCTAATTCATCAGCTTGAGCAACAAACCAACTATTTGAACCAGCGAGCTGAACAATATCATTTTCAACAACTTGTTTAAATGTACCTGAAACAATTCTATCAGCAACAACAAGATTGAAAATTTCACTGCGAGCAGCGGAAAGATAAAAACTGCGTTTTTTGCGATCTTTGACCTTAATCTCACCGTTTGCCCAACGTTGAGCTTGAGTTAGGTTATGTCCATCTCGCCCAAAACGCTGTTCGGTAAAATAATTGGGAAATCCAACCGCTTGTATTTGGTTTAAACGATGAATGAGTTCTGGTTTTTTTTGAACATCTCTTAACAGCAATTCAAAGTAATTTCCTGCTAAGCTCCCTACTCGAATTTTACGGTTATGGCGAGTAATCTCTAGGATCTCAATACCTTCAAGTTGAAACTGTGAAAAGTCGGGTGTTTCTTTACCCGCTAAGTGCAAACAAAACCACTGCTCTGTAATTGCGTGGCGATCTTTTAACCCTGCATAGCTCATATTTTTCGCTGAAATACCTACAAACTCTGCGAGTTTTTCGCCGACAAAAAGGGTGTTGGCATCGGTTTTGCGGATCTTAACCGCCACGAATTCCCCTTCTCCAGTTAAATCATAGCCAAGTTCTTCTTTGACGATGAAATCTGCAAATTGTGCTTTCAATCTACCCGCTTGTTGCGGTTTACCAAATAAATAAGTGAGTGTTTTCATTGTATTTCATTAAAAAAGGCACTGTTCAAGTGCCTTTCGCTATTATCTTAATTGCTAATTATTTACCAATTATACCCTAATTTTAATGTAGCAAAACGTTGATTTTTAATTTCGTTACCTTTTGTAAATCCCAAACTGATTGAAATATTCCAATTGTGGTTTTGTAATGTTGAGGTAATTTCATTTTTCATATAACGCCCGAACTGCTGTTGTAAGGCATTTTGATTTACATTAACACGTAATTTTTTTAAGCTCGCATCAACAAAATAACTGCTTATTTCAGGCTTAAATTTGAATTCTCCAAGTTGAATGATCTTACTTAATGAGAAACCTGCTTGATAAGAAATCATATTTATCGGTTCAATCTCAATGTTGGCATTATTAACAGAATAATTGGATTTACTTAAATGGTAATAACGTACGCCAATAGACGGTTTAAAAATAACGTTATTCAATACCCACTCTTTACCTAATATAGAGCCTAATGAGAAGATATGGCGTTTGAATGTGAGTTGATTGTTTAACTTAGTTCGTGAAGAGGTATAGCTCCCATCAATAGCGGTGAAAATACCGTTATCCCACATTTTTTTAGTATATAAATCAATCTGTTTTAGGTTCTGTTTACCTGCAATACCATCATCAAACTGGCTATGATCTGATGAATGAGAAAGTACTGAGCCAACTGTAATATCATTACCAACCCTTTGCTCTATGCCGAATTGCGTTAGATTAATAGATTGCTGATAAGGACGATACAAATCAGATTCTTGTTTACTCTTTTGTTTACTAAATTGCACCCAAACACTAGAGTCTTGTTGATTACGATTGATGATTTCTCGATCAATATTTTGATTGATATGTAACAACGAATTTACTTGAGCAGATAGTTCAGATAATCCCGTATTAGAATAGCGACTAATATAGCTCTGCTGTGGAGAATCTTCGGTAGTTACACCAGCTCCATTTTTAAAATGAACGACAGGGGCATCTTCAGTGGTTACGCCTGCTCCATTTTTAAAATGAACGACAAAGGCATCTTCGGCGGTTACACCTGCTCCATTTTTAAAATGGGCGACAGGGGCATCTTCGGCAGTTACACCTGCTCCATTTTTAAAATGAACGACAGAGGCATCTTCGGCGGTTACACCTGCTCCATTTTTAAAATGAGCGACCGGGGCATCTTCAGTGGTTACGCCAGTTCCATTTTTAAAATGAACGACAGGGGCATCTTCAGTGGTTACGCCAGTTCCATTTTTAAAACGGGCGACAGGGGCATCTTCAGCGGTTACGCCTGCTCCATTTCTAAATTCAATGCTTGGCGGCTCCTCAGTGGTTACCGATGAGCCTTTTTGAGTAGGTAATTCGGTGGTGGGAGCATCTTCATTGATAAGGTTGCTCAAAGCATTGCGATGAGCCACACCCAACACATAGCTATTTTCTTTTTCAAACAGCTGATAGCGATAAGTTCCTAAATCCACACGCCCATTGTCATTGCCCAGTGATACGCTTAATTGCTCGCCTTTGTTGCCGACTTTGAGCAGCTCTAACTCGTGTGGTTTAGGCTCTAACCCTGTATTATTGACGTATAAAGTGTGCGTGCCTGAAGCGGTGCCATCTACGATGATTTTGTCGGTGCGGTTATTGGTGATGTCGCTGTTTAAATAAAACGACCCAGCACCAGACAAATCGCCGTTGATGTTTAGCGTATGATGTTTGGCATCGGTGCCATTCAGATGGATCTGCGAACCTTGAACAGCGGTTAAGTTTTTCACCGTGCTGTCATCGGTCATTGTCCAGCGACTGTCCGCTTGTAAGCTGACGTTGCCTGTGCCTTGAATGCGACCTGTTAAGTGAGCCTTACCAAGGTTGAGTGAGCTGTCATTATTGAGTGTGGCATTACCTGTGATTTGTAATTCAGGACTTGATGCCAATGCTTTGTCGCTCAACGTTTTGTTTTCGCATTTGACCACGCCGGTGTAATCCGAACGAATACATTCAGTCGTGGAGTTGTTTATTAACCCTAAGTTGAATGTTGCATTATTATTAGCGGTCAAATTGGCATTGACCGCTGACACATTACGCCCCACTGTTAGCGTAGCATTGTTATTCACAATAATATTTGTGGCATTAAAGGTGCGATTTAGCCAATCATCTTCATAGATTACGTCAGATTTTTTCAAAAAGTCATAAGCGTGAGGAGTTGGTCTGCCTGAGAGCAATAATGTACCACCGTTAGAGGTTAAATTGCCGTTTAGCTGCGTACCGCCTGAGAGCAATAATTGGGATTTTGGATTGTCTGGATTAAACGTAACGTTGAGTTCACCATTATGCTTGCTCGTATCAGATTCACCCAAATAGCCGTCATAAGCAATTAGGTCTGGGCGTTGGTTTTTGCGTTCTGCTGCAATGCGTTTAGCTACCTCTGGGTCATCCCCTAAGTACTCCCAATGAGCATTACTGGTTTGATTAGTGGTGTATTCTGGGTGATTAGATGTACGTCCATTTGTAGGAAGAAAGTAGTCGTATTGTCTGCCATTGCTCAAGTTTGTTGTTTTTTTCCAATGATACAAATCTTGGTTCGGAACAACACGGTCTGCGATACGTAGATTATCTACTGTGGCGAGCGGTGTACCTGTGATAATAATGGTAGAGGCAGTGTTTGGGTTATGATTGACAATTCTTGCACCATCATCGGTATTTTGAATACGCTGAAAGTTCAAATTATGCCCATTGACATCCAATCGCCCACCTCGAAAACCAAAGTAAATATTGTTAGGGTTGATTTGGTTGTCGGCATCTAATCGAACAGTTGGGCGACCGCTAACGATACCTAGCTGATTAAAGGCGTACCCATTGGTTTGTGCTAAAATCACCTCTCCATCGCCTACACTGATTTCACCTTGGTTGGAACCATTGCCATCTACGATTAAAGTACCTTCACCGATTTTGGAAAGTCGATCATTTTTTGGATTCTTAACTTTCCAATGCACAGTTTTATCTTTAGCGACAGATATCCCAGCCCCTTGCCAAGTAACACTATCATTTGCACTTATTACTGTAAAATCCGTATCAAAATACAAGGCTCCAGCCCCTTGATTGATATTTTGGCGAAGGTTGAGTTTACCAGCTTGACCTGTAAAACGGACAGTTTTACCATGGTCGTAGGTTGGTCTTTGATAGTTATAACCAGTACTATCGTTGCCATCTTTTAAATTCTTATCAAATAAATTGACCGTAACGGACTGTTCCTCATTAGAGAGAGTACTGGTATTTTCTTGGTTTCCTATAGTCCAATAAATTATTGCACTATGACTATTGGTAAAAATGACATTATCTTCCGCAATGACAGATTTATGCCACTGTGGTCTAGAGATAGTGCCTGTATTGGCACGTCTATTGCTATTATTAAAATTTAAGACACCAAAGTGTCTCCATTCATTGTTTTGCCTATCAAATGTCCAAATTGATGAACCACTATCGCCCGGAATACCATAAACTACCAAAGGGCTGTATTTATTGCCAAAAACATTACTATTGGCATCAAACCAATCGTTTCCCCTGTTTGTACCTTGAATTTCAACAGGTGTACCACCGGTTAAATAAACATACGCCCCATGTACATCTGTATCTTTATCACTTTCTTGGTTACGTTTTTGCTGGGTTCCTGAGCCAAGTCTTACAAATGAAGCGTAGCGTTCTGAATTCATATAGTTTTTTGTATTTTGTTCTTCATCTACTTCTTTTGAGGGAACAATTTCTGTGATCAGCTTGTGTAAACGAGGAAAATGATAGTCTTTGTTTAGTCCGTTTAAGCCTATAGGATAGTTATTTCGCCCTGTGATGTAATAAGTAAAACGATGACCGTCAGGATGTCTATTTGAGCCACCAAAATGTGCATCGTGGTGTTCATCGTTGTGTTGCACACTGACCACATATTGAGCATGAAGAGCCGCCAAAATTCCTGAGTTGGCATCTGCTGAACTAAGATCAGGCATAGGTATGCCTTCTCTGAGTGCTGTACCTAAATAATTACCTTTTAAATCATAAATTGGCAAATTGATTGCACCAACAGTGAATCTGCCCTTATTCTCAGCAAAATCACGAAACAGCTGATAATCTACATCATCTCGTACCACGCCAGCAGCAGCCATCTGCATGGTGATAAGTGTAATAGATAATGACAGGATATGAAGTTTAAAAAGTGGTTTGTTTATCATGATATTTATTTATAACAGAAAAGAAAGAACAGGAGTAAGAAGTGATCTACACCCCAAAAGTTGGACTAAACAACCAAACTCAAATTTGCTGTGAATATCCCAGTTGCCACTCTATAGATCGGCTAGCTAAAACTTCATATTAAGTGTAAGCTCAAGGTACTATCACAAATTGTTTTGATTAACAACAATGTCAAATATTGGTTTTCAATAATACGACTGCTAAATTGTTGCGTCAAGTTTTCCCATCTAATAAATTTACTGAAATTTACATTTCCTATTCAACGCCAAATAAAAATCTCACGAAACCTCATATAATACTGTTATAATCCGCCTGTTTTTAATTAATCATTTAGGAGAAACAAAATGGCACGTCGTCCTTTAGTTATGGGTAACTGGAAGTTAAACGGGAGCAAAGCATTTACAAAAGAGCTTATCGAAGGTTTAAAACGTGAACTTGATGGTGTAACAGGTTGTGATGTTGCAATTGCGCCGCCAGTAATGTATTTGGCAGAAGCAGAAGCTGCATTAGCAAGCTGTGGCTGTGATTGCACAACCAAAAAAGTGATCGCTTTAGGGGCTCAAAATGTGGATGTGAATGTAAGTGGTGCATTTACAGGTGATATTTCAACTGCAATGTTAAAAGATTTTGGTGCGAAATATATCATTATCGGTCATTCAGAACGCCGTACTTACCATAAAGAGAGTGATGAATTTATCGCAAAAAAATTTGCAGCATTAAAAGATGCTGGTTTAGTGCCAGTGTTATGTATCGGTGAAACTGAAGCTGAAAATGAAGCAGGTCAAACAGAAGCAGTATGTGCTAGACAGTTAGATGCAGTATTAAATACCCTTGGTGCAGAAGCTTTCAATGGTGCAGTTATTGCCTATGAGCCAGTTTGGGCGATTGGTACAGGTAAATCAGCAACTCCTGCTCAAGCACAAGCAGTACACGCATTTATTCGCGGACACATTGCTAAACATTCTCAAGCTGTTGCAGAGCAAGTAATCATTCAATACGGTGGTTCGGTAAATGATGCGAACGCAGCAGAATTATTTACTCAGCCTGATATTGATGGTGCATTGGTAGGCGGTGCATCTCTTAAAGCACCTGCATTTGCAGTTATCGTAAAAGCAGCAGAGAAAGCAAAAGCATAATCTTTAGATTTCTATTGTTGTGAAAGCGGTCGGTTTGAGTAAGAAATTTGCAAAAGTTTTGGATAATCTGACCGCTTGTTAGTCTCAAATTGTGTGTAAACCACGCAAATAAATCAAAAAAAGTAAAAAATGGTTGATCTCGGTCTGAAAATCCGTATGATACGCCTCCGTTACGCAAGTTAAGGGTCGTTAGCTCAGTCGGTAGAGCAGCGGACTTTTAATCCGTTGGTCGAAGGTTCGAATCCTTCACGACCCACCATTTAACATTGTATAACCTATTCATTTTCTAAAGGGTCGTTAGCTCAGTCGGTAGAGCAGCGGACTTTTAATCCGTTGGTCGAAGGTTCGAATCCTTCACGACCCACCACTTTAGAATCCCAATCTTTTGGGTCGTTAGCTCAGTCGGTAGAGCAGCGGACTTTTAATCCGTTGGTCGAAGGTTCGAATCCTTCACGACCCACCATTTAATTCAGATTTTCTTATTAAATTTTTTCTAAATAACTTTTCGCTATATTATTTGCTATGGTCTTTTTGTTAGGCTTATAGTAAGGTTTACATCTCTTTTGTTTTGGTTTTATTGAATTAAAAATGCTAAAAAAATTTCTCTATTTTCTCGGATTTATATTACTCATTGTGCTAGGTGGCGGTTTTTATGGGTATTCTCAACTTAATCAGCTAATTGAAAAGCCGATAAATTCAAAGGCGGAGCAATTTATTGTGATCGAAAAAGGCACATCAAGCCAAAAACTTGCTCAACAGCTCCATTCTTTAGGAATAATTAGTGAGAATGAAGCCACGTTATTGCCTTATATTGTGCGATTACACCCTGAATTTAGCCGTTTTAAAGCGGGGGTTTATGCGATTGACAATATTCAAAATCTTGGGGAGCTATTAGCACATTTTAATAGTGGTAAGGAAGTCCAGCTCTCTTTACAGTTTATTGAAGGAAAAACTTTTAAGGTATGGCGTGAGCAGCTATTAAAAGCGAAATTTCTAAATCAAACGCTAGTGAATAAATCTGAAACAGAAATTGTAGCCTTGTTAGGAATTGAACACAAAAAATTAGAAGGTTGGTTATCACCTGATACTTATCGCTATGTGCCTTATTCAGATGATCTTGATGTGCTAAAACGTGCTTATCAAAAGCAACGAAAAGATTTAGAGCAGGCTTGGCAAAATAGAGCAGAAAACTTACCGCTTAAAACACCTTATGAAATGTTAATTCTGGCATCTATTGTCGAAAAAGAAACTGGCATTGCCAAAGAGAGACCGCAAGTTGCTTCCGTCTTTATCAATCGGTTACGCAATGGTTGGAAATTACAGACAGATCCAACAGTCATTTATGGAATGGGTGAGCGTTATGATGGTAATATTCGCAAAAAAGATTTAACTGAACCAACAGCTTATAATACTTATGTGATTGACGGCTTGCCCCCTACGCCGATTGCAATGCCCAGTATGGCTTCGCTAAAAGCGGTTTCACAGCCAGATAATACACCTTATTTTTATTTTGTTGCAGACGGAACGGGTGGGCATAAATTCAGCCGAACCTTAGAGGAACATAATAGAGCGGTGCGGGAATGGATTCAAATCGAAAAAAAGCAGAAAAGTGAGAAGAAATAATGAGCGGAAAATTTATTGTTATTGAAGGTTTAGAAGGTGCTGGAAAAAGTAATGCGGTACGAGTTGTTGCAGATGTTTTAGCCACTCATCAGATTCCTGTTATTCATACTCGTGAACCAGGTGGAACGCCAATAGCAGAAGCCTTGCGTGATTTATGGAAACAAGGCTTAAATGGCGAAGTTACAACAGATAAAGCCGAAGCCTTGATGATTTTTGCCGCTCGGACACAATTAGTTGAAACGGTTATTCAACCTGCGTTAGCACAAGGAAAATGGGTGATTGGTGATCGTCATAATATGTCGAGTCAGGCTTATCAAGGTGGCGGACGCAATCTTGCTGAATTGGTGGATAAAATTGGAGAAGTTGTTTTAGGTGAGTTTGAGCCTGATTTAACGATTTACTTAGATCTTGCCCCTGCTATCGGGCTAGAACGAGCAAAAGGGCGTGGTGCTTTAGACCGTATTGAACAACAACATATCGACTTTTTCCACCGTACTCGTGAACGTTACTTAGCTTTAACCCAAAATAATCCTAAAGCTGTGGTTATCAATGCTGAACAGTCTATCGAAAAAGTATCTAGTGATATTCAACAAGCGGTCGAAAACTTCTTAAAATTTGCAAAATAATAAAGCAATATGTTACATTTTGTACATATTTAATATTTACAGAATGGTGATAAAATGTTCTCCATAGAAGGCTTTGAGTGGGATAGTCACAAAGCAGATCTTAATGAAAAGAAGCATAATATTACTTTTAACGAAGCAATGAGTGTATTTTATGATGACGATGCATTGCTTATTCCTGATCCTGAACACTCTTTTCAAGAACAACGATTTTTATTACTTGGACGCAGTAAATTCAGCAATATACTGGTAGTTGTTCATTGTGAAAGAGATAATAACATTCGTATAATTTCGGCAAGAAGAGCTACCAAAAAAGAAGCAGCACAATATAGGGGGCAATGATGAAAGAAGAATATGATTTTTCCAAAGGTGTAAAAAATCCTTACTCAACAGTATTAAAAGCAAAGAAAGTTGTAACTATTCGTATTGAAGATGAAACGATTGATTACTTTAAAAAACTTTCCAATGAAGTTAATTTACCTTATCAAACATTGATTAACCTATATTTAAAAGATTGCGTAGAACAGCAGCGTAAACCCCATATTAGTTGGTAATATCAACAATGAACCTTTATCCTTGGCATTCTCAGATTTATCAGCAACTCACTCATTCTTTTCTTAATGGGCGTGGGCATCACGCCTTGTTGTTTAAAACAGAAGCTGGGCTGGGTACAGAGCTACTTATTCATCAATTTGCTCATTGGCTATTTTGCCAAGAAAAACAACTGACCGAACCTTGTGGTCAATGCAAAACCTGTGCTTTATGGCAAAGTGGCAACCACCCTGATTATCATTTAATTGAGCCAATAGATGGTAAAGATATTGGCGTTGATCAAATTCGAGAATTAACCACAAAGTTACAACAATTTTCTCAGCAAGGCGGTAATTCTGTGATTTATATTGCAGGAGCAAATCGTTTAACAGAAGCTGCATCAAATGCGTTACTTAAAACGCTGGAAGAGCCGAATGAAAAAATCTATTTTCTGCTTGAAGCACCATTGCAATCGGCAATGTTAGCGACAATCCAAAGCCGTTGCCAAACGTGGTTAGTTCATACCCCAGATGTTGAACAAGCATATCAATGGTTACGACCACAATTCCCTGAATACCAAGTTGCAGAGTTGGAAACAGCTTTACGCATTTGCCATAATCGCCCGTTAATTTGCAAAAAGTTCTTAGAATCAGACCGCTTGAAAGAGCGTAAAACATTCTTACAGACATTTTGGAAGTTTTATAAAAGTGGAGATGTTTGGCTATTATTTCAGGCATTTTCTAGTGAAATAGAAAGACAACTTGAACAGTTGGAATGGCTAGATTCATTCTTTACCGATGCTCTCAAAGCCAAATTAGATATTGCAACAGGTTGGGTAAACCCTGATTTACAGGCAGGAATTATCCCTTTCAGCCAAGGATTATCGGCACAGAAATTATTGAAAGGACATTATATTATCCAACAAACGCAACGTGATTTAGTAGAAGTTAATGCAGTAAATACAGAATTAATGTTGGTTAATTGTTTAACTAAATTAGCAGTAGAAGTGTTCAATTAGATAATAATTGTCTATTTTTCAGGATTTTATTTAAGGCAGGACTTGCAAAAATATTAAAATTAACTAGAATTCGCATCTCTTTTAAAGTCTTATCAATGCCGACTTAGCTCAGTAGGTAGAGCAACTGACTTGTAATCAGTAGGTCACCAGTTCGATTCCGGTAGTCGGCACCATCTCTCAAAAATACTTACTAATCTCGCCAAAACGTTGGGCTGAATATAACCAACAGGGTAAAGACTTCTAAACGTCCGCAGACCATTGCAAAAGTAAGCACCCATTTCGCACTATCTGGTACTTGTGTGAAGTTACTGCTGACAGAACCGAGTGCAGGCCCTAGATTGTTCATACTTGCAATAACCGCATTGAGTGCATCAAAAGTTTCCATTCCGCAAGCAATCGTCATCAACCAACAGACGACAAACACGAAGAAATAAGCAGAGAAGAAAGCCCAAACACCTTCAACAATGCGTTCAGAAAGCACATACTTACCGAGTTTAATCGGCTGGATAACATTCGGGTGAATAAAGCGGTGAATTTCTCGTTTTCCTTGCAAATAGAGCAATAGCACACGAAACATTTTTAAACCGCCCCCCGTTGAGCCAGCACAACCACCAATAAAAGAAGCAAGCACAAGCAATAAAGGTAGAAATGAAGGCCAGCTACTGAAATCATTGGTAGTAAAACCTGCTGTGGTTGATACAGATACAGACTGAAACAACGCCTGTGATAGCGTCGTTTGGTCGTTGTCAAAATAGCTGTACGCCCATAGCACGAAAAAACAGATTAAAAAGAGAGAGATTTGTATCAAAATAAAGAAACGAAATTCATAATCTCGCCAATATAAACGTAAGAAACGGTTGCGAGCTTGCCCTTTATATCTGCCGTGAAATTGGTCAAAAAAAGCGAAATGCAAGGCGAAATTGCAAGAAGAAATCAGTAAGAAAAAGACGGTAATATAATTAATGATATCGCTATTGAAATAGCCGATACTGGCATCGTGAGTTGAAAATCCGCCAATCGCCACAGTAGCAAAACTGTGTGAAATGGCATCAAAACCACTCATTCCCGCTAGCCAATAAGCTAATGCACACAAAATGGTTAGTGAAAGATAGATCAGCCATAATGCTTTAGCAGTTTCCGCAATGCGTGGACGCATTTTCTGCTCTTTTAACGGGCCGGGCATTTCAGCTCGATAGAGTTGCATTCCACCAATTCCTAAGAGTGGAATAATTGCCACCGCAAGCACGATAATCCCCATTCCACCAAGCCATTGTAAAAATTGGCGATAAAATAAGATCGCTTTCGGTAAGCTATCTAGCCCTGTAATAACAGTTGCACCCGTTGTGGTTAGCCCAGAAAATGATTCAAAAATCGACTCGGAAAAATTCAAATCGGGCTGTTCAAGTAAAATAAAAGGTACAGCCCCAAGTGTGCCTAACACCACCCAAAACAGCACTACAATCAGAAAGCCTTCTCGTGAACGCAATTCATATTTATGATGACGACAAAACCACCACAATAGTGTTCCAACACTAAAGTTCAGTACAAAGGCTTCTAAAAAGGCTCGTCCGCCACCATCACCATAGAGCAACGCTACAAATGCAGGCACTAACATTGTGAACGAAAAACACATTACCAAAATGCCCACAATGCGAATAATCGAGAAAAATTGCACGTTAAATCCTTAAAATTCAATAGTCGGTAAATGGTACTCCGCTTTTGTGTACAGTCAAATTTTTTCTCTCACACGGCTATCTGCTATAATGTGCTACTTTTACAACGACAAGCGGTAAGATTTTATGGAAAATTTGCAAAATGAACAGATAGACTGGAAACCTTCAGCGCCTATTCAAAACCTACTGAAACGAGCCAAAATTATGGGGGAAATTCGCCAGTTCTTTACAGAGCGTGGCGTGCTTGAAGTGGAAACACCTGCGATGAGTGAATTTTCAGTCACCGATGTTCATCTTTCTACCTTTAACACTCAATTTTTATCGCCCTTTGCCAGCCAAGCGAAAACCTTGCATTTAATCACTAGCCCTGAATACCATATGAAACGCTTGCTAGCGAGTGGCAGTGGTGCGATTTTCCAAATTTGTCGCGTATTTCGCAATGAAGAGTCAGGTAAGCGACACAACCCTGAATTTACAATGTTGGAATGGTATCGCCCGCATTTTGATATGTATCGCTTAATCAATGAAGTTGATGATCTACTCCAACAAATTTTAGATTGTGAACCTGCGGAGTCATTTAGTTATCAATTCGTATTCCAAACTTATGTGGGTTTAGACCCCCTTTCTGCAAGCAAAGCACAACTTGTTGCTAAGGCGAAGGAATACGGATTGCAATGCGATGAAAATGAGCAACGAGATACTTTGTTGCAATTTTTATTTAGTGAAGTAGTTGAAGCCAATATCGGCAAAGATCGTCCAACCGCTGTTTATCATTTCCCTGCAACGCAAGCAGCATTGGCTCAAATTAGCACAGAAGATCATCGTGTAGCAGAACGCTTTGAGTTCTACTATAAAGGATTAGAATTAGCTAATGGTTTTCACGAGTTAAGTGATGCGAAAGAACAAATCCGCCGTTTTGAGTTGGATAACTTACAACGCAATGAAATGGGCTTGCCACCACAGCAACTCGATTACCGTTTTTTAAATGCACTCAAAGCTGGTATTCCAAATTGTTCTGGGGTTGCGTTAGGTGTTGATCGCTTGCTGATGATTGCAATGAATGCAGAGCGTATTGATGAAGTAATGGCTTTCGGGGTTGAAAGAGCTTAGAATTGCAAAACTTTTTACAAAAAAGAGTTCTTATTTATTGCTATTTTAGGAAATTATGTCAAATAACTTATTTATTATTGATTCGCACTGCCACTTAGACAGCCTAGATTACGAAACTCGTCATAAAGATGTCGATGAAGTGATTGAGAATGCGAAAAGTCGTGGTGTACAACATCTTATTTCAATTTGTACAACTGTTGGTCGCTTTGAAGCAATGAAACAGCTTACGGCACATCGTTCAGAAGTTTCGCTTTCTTGTGGCGTTCATCCACTTAATGTCGAAGATGAACCCTTCGACTACGAAAAATTACTGGCTTATGTGCGAGATCCTCGAGTGGTTGCGGTGGGCGAAACAGGGTTAGACTATCACTACACACCTGAAACCAAAGTTTTACAACAATCACTCTTTGAACAGCAAATTGAGATTGCAAAGCAGGTCAAAAAGCCTTTAGTGATCCACACGCGATCAGCCAGAGAAGATACAATGCACTTTCTTGAAACAGGTAATGCACAAGAGTGCGGTGGCGTGTTACATTGCTTTACCGAAGATTGGGATATGGCAAAAAGAGCCTTAGATATTGGGTTTTATATCTCGATTTCGGGGATTATCACTTTCCGTAATGCAGAAGAATTGCGAGATGTTGCTCGAAAAGTCCCGCTTGATCGCTTATTGGTTGAAACCGATTCGCCTTACCTTGCCCCTATTCCATATCGTGGTAAACCGAACCAACCTGCCTATGTGCGAGAAGTTTGTGAATATTTAGCCACGTTAAAAGGTGTTTCAGTGGAACAAATGGCAGAAATCACCACTCAAAACGTACAACGTTTATTTAATTTGAACTTATAGGAGCTGTTATGAAAGCAATCTTAAAATACTTTCTCATTTTAGTGATGTTATCGCTACATATTGTACTAGTTGGTGCAGTAAATTATGCAATGCCATCTTATGAAACCACAGTGGTAACAGGAATGGAAGTTCGCAGAATGGATAAAGATGGCGTAATTAGTAAAGCCAACCCACCTGATGGCGAAGTGCGTGATGTTTATTTCTTATTCACAGAACAGCCTGAAAGTAAAAAAGTAATGGTTTATCGTAATGAAGATACTGGCTGGGGATTACCACCTTATTTTAAATTTGGATCTGCTGATATCCAAGCCAAAGCACAAGCCTATGCTAACGAAAAACAGCAAGTAGAAATAAAATATTACGGCTGGCGAATTAACTGGCTAAATGAATTTAGAAATATTGTTTCAATTAAACCACTTACGGAAGGCGAAACTAACTCAACCCCTTGGTTTAGCTATATTTTCTACGCATTCTTTGCATTAACTTTCTTCCTTTCGGTACAACTTGTACGCGGTTGGTTTGATAGTTCTAAATAATCACAATTCAGGGCGTCTAGCACGCCCTTTAATCTATTATGACCACATATTTTATTGCTGACTTACACCTTAACGAGCATCAACCTGATATCACTGACTTATTTTTGCAATTTATGTCAGAAAAAGCACCGCTTGCGGAGGCAGTTTATATCTTAGGCGATCTTTTCGATTTTTGGATTGGCGATGACGAAAACTCCCCCTTAATTGAACAAGTTAAACAAGCCATTCGCCATATCTCGCAACAAGATATTCCTTGCTATTTTATCTGCGGTAATCGCGATTTCCTACTCGGCAAACGTTTTGCCAAAGAAACGGGGCTAATTTTGTTGCCTGATTATCACAAAATCGATCTCTACGGACATTCAACGTTACTTTGCCACGGAGATACACTCTGTACTGATGATGTGAAATATCAACGCTTCCGCCAAAAAGTCCACCAAAAATGGCGACAAGCACTTTTTCTTTTACTGCCACTCCGTTTACGTTTACATATCGCTCAAAAAATCCGAGCCAAAAGCCGACAAGATAAACGCACAAAACCTGCTGAAATTATGGACGTAAACCCACAATTTACTGCTCAAATAGCAGAACAATATCAAATTGAGTGGCTTATTCACGGACATACCCATAAACAAGCGGTGCATTCTTGCCAAAAATTTGCAACATCTGACCGCTTATTTACCCGCATTGTGCTTGGCGATTGGGGCAAAACAGCATCTATCTTAGCCGTAGATAAGCAAGGCTTTCAGTTTAATTTGGAGCGAAAATGATTGATGTCATTATCCCCTGCTATAACGCAGAAAAGACCTTACAACGAGCAGTGCAAAGTGTGTTAGATCAAACGGAGTTAGGCACATTATGGCTTATTGATGACGGTTCAACAGATAACACATTCACACTCGCACATCATTTTGCAAACCAAGTTCCTAATAAAATTCGCGTAGAAAAAATGCCACAAAATAGTGGTGTGGCAAAAGCAAGAAATTGGGGAGCATTGCAAAGTGACGCTGAATTTATTGCATTTTTAGACGCCGATGATGCTTATGAACCACAAGCCTTGCAAGTGGCTCAAGCGATTTTTCAATTCCGACCTGAAACCGCACTCGTCCGTTTACGCTTGAAACCTGTGGATTTAGCAGAACGTTATGCAACCCACCCACAATTTGCTCACGCTTGGCAATATATGCAAATGACTTGTGGTGGCAATGTTGTTTTCCGCCGATCATTTTTCCTTGCCTGTGGCGGTTTTCCCCAACAAGCGTTATTTAGAACATTGGGGGGCGAAGATGGTGCTTTGGGCATCGCTACAACAAAAATAGCCAATGTGGCAACTGCCTTTAATGATGCTGGGGTCTTGCACTTTTGCCGAGAAGGAATGCACGCCGAATATTTACTTGATGCGGTATTATTCCAAAAACACCGAAAAAATGTTGGTGAACAAGAAATGGCACAAGCGAATGCGGTTACAGAAAAAATCTGTGAACAAGTTATGCAGCTACAACAATGTTTAAATAGCGATAAAACGGGTATTCACCCGATGAATTTGGAATGGGAATAAATTACTTCTCGCTCGAACATTGAAAAATAACTCAAATCAGCATATTATCTTTACTTGCGATTTATTCTCACTTAGTTTATGAAAGCGATTTATATTATTTTAGGTTTTATCAGCATTGCGTTAGGTTTGGTCGGCGTTGTTGTACCCGGTTTACCAACGACACCGTTTCTCTTATTAGCCCTTTACTGTTTTGGCAAAAGCTCTGAACGCTTAAAACAATGGTTTATGGGGACAAAAATCTACCATAAATATCTTAAAGAATACGACCAAAAACGTGCAATGACGATGAAACAAAAAATCTCTATTCTCGCCTTTTCTGCCCCTTTCTGTATTTTTGCCTTTTTTACCCTGCCGAACTTTTGGGGAAAATTGGCGTTGGTGATCACAGTCATCGTTCAGTATTATTATTTCTTCTTTAAAATTAAAACGTTGGAAAAGTAGCCTTGCAAGGTTAGAATAACAGGCAGTTTAATTTTGTAAAAAAGTGAGAAGAAATGACCGCTTGTTTAAGTAAAGATACCCTAAAAATCGGTTTGGTTTCTGTATCCGACCGAGCATCTCAAGGTGTATATGTCGATCAAGGTATTCCAGCCCTACAGAAATGGTTAGAAACCGCACTTTGTGAGCCATTTGAAGTAGAAACTCGCCTTATTGCTGATGAGCAAGATGTCATTGAGCAAACACTCATTGAATTAGTCGATCAGCAAGCTTGCCATTTGGTGCTAACCACTGGCGGAACAGGCCCCGCCAAACGTGATGTTACTCCAGATGCAACACTCGCTATTGCTCATCGTGAAATGCCCGGCTTTGGCGAACAGATGCGTCAAGTGAGTTTACATTTTGTACCGACAGCCATTCTCTCACGTCAAGTGGGCGTTATTCGCCATAGTTCACTTATTTTAAATTTACCAGGGCAACCCAAAGCCATTCAGGAAACCTTAGAGGGTGTTAAAGGTACTGATGGTTCTGTTATCGTTCGTGGTATTTTCAGTGCAATCCCTTACTGCTTACAACTACTAAGCGAAATTTATATTGAAACACGCCCTGAAATTTGTGAAAGTTTTAGACCAAAATCAGCAAGGCGTTAAGGAATAATTTATGCAAACCTACTTAAAAGATTTACGCTGGGGTAAATTTAACCTTATCCAAGGCGATATGATTAGCAATATCTCTGCCCATTATGGCGAATGGTCTGATGTTGAAGTCGCAATTTTCCATTCTCTATTAACTCCGAATGCTAATGTAATTGAAGTTGGCTCAAATATAGGTATGCACGCAGTGCCTATTGCCAAAGCGATCCCACAAGGGAAATTACTCTGTTTTGAACCACAACGGATTATTTTTCAACAGCTCTGCTGTAATCTTTCGTTAAATAACCTAACGAACGTAGAAACCTATCGAATGGGCGTTTGTGACGTTTCCGAAAAACGTTGGATTGAAAGTTGTGATTATAGCCAACCTTGGAATTATGGCAGTTTTTCACTAGATAAAGGGTTTAGTACTGAAGCACAATTTAATGGGTCATTTACACAAGAAGAAATTGACACAGTACGTTTAGATGATTTTGCTCCTGCCCAACGCTTAGAACAGCTAAGTTTGCTAAAAATTGATGCAGAAGGTTTTGATATTCCCGTATTAAAAGGTGCTACAAAACTAATTGAACGACTAAAACCAGCCATTTTTATTGAGGTACATTCTTACTCTGTTGAAAAAACACTAGCGATTATTCATCAACTAAACTATGAAGCCTATTGGGTTGCATCACAACGTTATCAACAAAATAATTTTTATAACGCAGAAAAGTTAGATGATGGATATGATCTCAATTTACTTTGCTTTCCAAATAATGATGCTAATGCACAGCACAGCACAGCACAGCACAGCACAGCACAGCACAGCACAGCACAGCACAAGATATTTACATTAAAACAATTATTGGTCAAAGCAATTTCACTAGAACAATTAATTAACGGTGAAGTACCATTGTTATTAAAGGAAGAAAAATGAAAAAAATTGAAGCCATTATTAAGCCATTCAAATTAGATGATGTACGTGAAGCATTAACCGATGTCGGCATTACCGGAATGACAGTAACTGAAGTGAAAGGATTTGGACGTCAAAAAGGGCATACGGAGCTTTATCGTGGAGCGGAATATGCGATTGATTTTCTACCGAAAGTCAAATTAGAGATTATCGTTAGCGATGAGCAAGTTGATGAGTGTATTGAGACTATTATTGATACCGCACAAACAGGTAAAATCGGTGATGGTAAAATTTTCGTTTATGATGTTGAGCGTGTGATCCGTATCCGCACAGGCGAAGAAAACGAAGAGGCGATTTAATCAACAAGTGGTTAAATGAAGTACGAAATTTGTAACTTGGTCTTATTAAAGATAAGGAGAAAAATGATGCATATTGAAATTAACCCACAGATGTTTTATTACGGCTTCCCTGTTATTTTGCTGACAACTTGCGATGCAGCAGGAAAAACGAACATTACTCCAATTTCATCTAGCTGGTGTTTAGGTAACAATGTAGTAATTGGTTTAAGCACTCAAGGGAAAGCCTATGAAAATTTATTAATTTGCCCAGAAGCTGTATTAAATATTCCTGATGAACAACTATGGAAAAAAGTAGAAGCCATCGCTGATGTTACTGCTAAAATGGAAATACCCGACTTCAAAAAAGGGATATATAGTTTTTGTGATGATAAATTTACGAAAGGAAATTTTACTTCTCAAGCGTCACAAAAAATAAAACCTGCTCGTATTTTGGAATGCCCTATTCAAGCAGAAACTCAAATTTCAGCTATCACTGAAAGAGAAGGGTATGCGATTATTGAGCTCAAAATTGTGCAAGTTTATGCTCAATCTGATTTGGTTTTCCAAGAAAATAAAATCAATCCTGAAAAATGGAAACCACTTATTTATAATTTTAGACACTATCAAGGTTTAACAGAGTGTTTAGGTAAAAACTTTAGAGCTTAACTTTGTTATCCTGATATTAAAAACCAAAGGAAATTCAATGAAAAAAACAGGTCTAGCGTGGCTATGGGTAAGTTTAGTCACCCTTATAGTCGATTTATGGACAAAATATATTGTAGTACAAAATTTCGAACTACACGAAAGTATCAATATTTTACCCGTATTTAATCTTACTTATGTCCGTAATTATGGTGCAGCTTTTAGCTTTTTAGCGGATCATTCGGGTTGGCAAAAATATTTCTTTTTAGGCTTAGCAGTTGTGATCTCTATCGCATTAGTAGTAATGCTTTACAAAAACAAAGCAGAACTCAAGCTACAAAATTGTGCCTATGCGTTAATTATTGGTGGGGCGATTGGTAATGCTATTGACCGAGCGTATAACGGCTATGTCGTTGATTTTTTACATTTTTATTGGGATATTTATCATTATCCTGTGTTTAATATTGCCGATATTGGCATTGTGGTCGGTGCAGGCTTGTTGATTTTAGAGTCTATTTTAGAGCATCGAAAAACGAAAAAGAGTGATTAAATGAATATTATTTTAGCGAATCCTAGGGGATTTTGTGCGGGAGTTGATCGTGCAATTTCAATTGTAGAACTTGCCCTTGAAATTCACGGTGCACCGATTTATGTCCGCCACGAAGTTGTACATAACCGCTTTGTGGTTGATGGTTTAAAAGCCAAAGGGGCGATTTTTGTCGAAGAGTTAGATGAAGTGCCAGACGGTGCGATTGTGATCTTCTCCGCTCACGGCGTTTCTCAAGCGGTGCGACACGAAGCTAAACGCCGAGAATTGAAAGTTTTTGATGCAACCTGCCCGCTTGTAACCAAAGTCCATATGCAAGTGGCTCGAGCCAGTAAAAAAGGGACACAAGCCATTTTGATTGGGCACGAAGGACACCCTGAAGTTGTGGGAACAATGGGGCAATATGACAACCCTGAAGGGGGGATTTTCTTAGTCGAAGATGTGGAAGATATTGCTAAATTAGGGTTAAAAGACGATCAGAATTTAACGTTTATGACCCAAACTACGCTCTCTATTGATGACACTAGTGATGTAATTGAAGCCTTGAAACAGAAATATCCTGCAATCCAAGGGCCTCGTAAAAACGATATTTGTTATGCCACAACCAACCGCCAACAAGCTGTCAGAGAGTTGGCTAAATTAGCTCAATTAGTGCTTGTTGTTGGATCTAAAAATTCATCGAATTCTAACCGTTTAGCCGAATTAGCCTCTCGCATTGGCACGCCATCAAAGTTGATTGATGGACCACAAGATATTGACCCAACGTGGTTAAGTGGAGTAAATACGATTGGGATTACCGCTGGTGCATCTGCCCCAGAAGTGCTAGTTCAATCGGTAGTCGAGCATCTAAAAACCTTAGGGGTAACGGAAGTAAGTGAATTAGAAGGCTGTGAAGAAAATACCGTCTTTGAAGTGCCACGCGAATTACGTATTACAGAGGTACAATAAATGAACCGTTTTAAAATTGAGTGGGAATGTCGCCGTGGAATGCGTGAATTAGACAAAATGATTATGCCATTCTATCAACAATATTTTGATGAACTTAGCCCCGCAGAACAGCAAACTTTTGTCGAAATGCTGGGTTATAGTGATCCTGAACTTTTCCGCTGGTTTATGAACCAACTGCCAGCTCCCACCGCAGAATTACAAGCAATGGTGGAACTCATTCGTTCTAAACTAAGCTACTAGATTTCCTGTAACAAGCGGTCAGTTTCGTGCGATTTTTTGCAAAAAATCTGCGGAAACTGACCGCTTATTCTTTATAAGAAGATGAAAATGACACAAACAAATTACGAATTTTTTGGGGAAGATCCTAAATTTCCAACCAAATTGATTACTTTTACAATGCTGATAGGAGCATTTTTTGGTTATCTGAATGAAACTTTGCTGAATGTGGCACTAACTCATTTAATGCACGAATTTCACATTGATAAAACCACCGTTCAATGGATGGCAACAGGGTTTCTATTAGTAATGGGAGCCTTTACACCGCTGACGGCAAACATTATTCAATGGTTTACCACTCGCACAATGCTGTTAGTGACTTTGATCACCTTTTTGGCTGGATCGCTGATCTGTGCTTTTGCCACTACATTTCCAATTTTATTGAGTGGACGTATCATTCAAGCAATCTCTGCGGCATTTACCGTCCCGATTTTATTTAACACCATTTTATTGATTTACCCACCACATCGAAGAGGGACAATCATCGGCTTTATCACAATGATGTTTATGGTCGCACCAGCGATTGGTCCAACCTTATCGGGTATTATTGTGGATTACTTCGGTTGGCGTTATCTCTTTTTACTCACTGTGCCTTTCATTCTGCTGTCGATTGGACTGGCTATATGTTTTTTGAAAATGAATTTACAACCGATCAACAAGCCAAAAATTGATTGCCTGTCTGTTTTGCTTTCAGTCTTCGGCTTAGGGGGGATTGTCTATGCTACAAGCAACTTTACCATACTTGGATTACCTCTTTTCCTGTTACTGTTTAGCGTTGCGTTACTCTTGGTGATTTGGTTTGTTAAACGCCAGTTTTTGCTAGAAGTGCCATTGATCAATTTAAGTATCTTTCGCTTTAAACAATATCGTTATGCTATGTTGATCTTAGCGACTTTAATGTTTGTCTTTATTGGTACAGAATTGATTATACCAATGTATTTACAACAAGTGGTGTTATTCTCAGGCACCATAACGGGGTTAATTTTACTCCCTGGTAGTGTTATTCAAGCCTTTCTATCGCCGATAATGGGCAATCAATTAGATAAACGAGGTGCAAGAGCGGTGGTATTGCCCGGTGCTATATTGATGTTGATGACATTTGTTTTGATGTTGTGCTACTTTAAAATTGATAGCTCTCAATGGCTACTAACAGCGATCTTCACATTATTACCTATCGCTGTTTCAATGATAATGGTATCAGAAACACACGGACTAAATGATTTACCCAAAGAGATGTATCCACACGGCACAGCGATTATTAGCACAATTAACCCCATTGCTGGGGCAGTTGGTGCGGCATTCTTCGTGGGCGTAACCCATATTGGTGAACGTACTTATTATATTGCCGATACCAACGCCTCACGTCTTGCCACCCTTTACGGCGTTCAACTCGCGTTTGGAATAGCTATTATAATGAGCTTATTTGCTCTCTACCTATCCTTAAAATTTGTTGCACATACTAGGAGGTAGAAAGATCTGGTACGAGTACTTCACTCGTACCAAAAACAACAGTAGGATTTGCAACAAATCCGCAAAAACTGACCGCTTGTAGAAACATTAAATAGCACCAGCGTATGATGTTGGTGCTATCTTTTTTATCTATCTCTAAGTACTCACCCTAGCATATTCCGCAGCTTCGGCGATAAGTGCATCATCGGGGCATTGTCCTGTATAAAGCTCAAATTGTTCAACAGCTTGTAGCACAATCACTTCCGCACCAGAGATCACTTGTTTACCTTGTTTGGTCGCATAAGTAATAAAGGGGGTATTTGCTGGCTGTGCAACGACATCAAAGGCGGCTTTCGCCTGATCAATAAGTGATGTTGGGAAAGCCATACCATTCGCTTCTTTCGCTCCCGCCATTCCGATTGGAGTAACATTCACAAGAATATCAGCAGTTAGATTTTCAAGTGTTGGGAAATAATCGAAGCCATATAAATCTGCCAAATATTTTCCTGTTTGAGCGTTGCGAGCAACCACTTTCACATTGTCAAACCCTGTATCACGAAAGGCTGCTACCACTGCTTTTGCCATTCCGCCACTGCCTTGAATGATAACAGAAGCGGTAGGATCAAGCTGATTTTTTGCAATAAGTTTGGCTATCGCAATATAGTCGGTGTTATAGGCTTTTAGGTAACCGTTACTATTCACAATAGTATTTACCGATTGAATAGCTGCAGCCGATGGCGAAATTTCATCTAAAAACGGCATACAGCTCTCTTTAAAAGGCATTGAAACAGCACAGCCACGAATACCTAATGCTCGCACCCCTTTTACTGCGTGTTCAATATCCTTGGTCGTAAATGCTTTGTAGATAAAATTTAAGCCTAGTTTTTGATATAGGTAGTTATGAAAACGTGTGCCGAAGTTACCCGGTCTGCCTGAAAGCGACATACAAAGCTGGGTATCTTTATTGATGAACATAGTTCGTCCTTATGGATAGGGTAATGAAGTAAAAGGCTAATATCTTACTATAAACTCGTTGCTGATGAATAAATAGAAATTTTGTAAAAAATAGATTGAAACCAACCGCTTACAGATTAAACTGGTTATAATTTGGTAGTTTTTGTTATCGGAGTTTGTTATGCACGCATTTTCTCATTATTTTCCTGAGTTTTTACAACATTCGCTATTCTGGGTTCTTGCATTACTCGTTTTTTCCATTTGGCAATTTATGAGTAATAAGCTCCGAATGGATATTGTGGCTTTATTGGTCATTACCTTCTTCAGCTTGAGCGGTATTTTAACCACAAAAGAAGTATTTGCAGGGCTAAGTGATCCCAATGTGATACTTATTGCTCTACTCTTTATTGTGGGAGAAAGTTTAGTCAGAACGGGGATTGCTTATCAAGTTAGTGAATGGTTAATGAAAATGGCTGGAGCAAGTGAAACTCGTGTGCTAATACTACTGATGCTATCTATTGCAGGGCTTGGATCATTTATGAGTTCAACGGGAATTGTGGCTATTTTTATTCCTGTGGTTCTCGCCATTTGCTCTGGAATGGGGATTTCCCCCAAAAGATTGATGATGCCATTAAGTGTTGCGGGTTTAATCAGTGGAATGATGACGCTAATTGCCACACCACCCAATCTCGTTGCACATTCAGAGCTGATCAAAGCAGGCTTTGATGGATTTGGATTTTTCAGTTTTACACCTATTGGTGTTTCAGTCTTAGTTTTGGGTGTTGGCTATATGTTAGTTGCTCGCCGTTGGTTAGATAATGGTGAAAATTTAAGTACTGAGCGTAATACGCGTTCGTCAATGCATCAATTTATTGATGAATATCAGCTTGCAGGACGAGCCAAAATGGTCGTCATTACTGCAAATTCTCTTTTGATTGGCAAAACCATCAATGAACTCAATCTACGCGATGAATATGGCTTAAATATTGTTGCTATTCAACGAGTCAAACGTTTCCGCCGAATTACATTAAGTGCTTATGGCACCGTTACTTTGCAAGATAAAGATATTTTACTGCTTGATGTTGAAGTGGATAGTGAAACCTTTGCACATCATTGTGAACAATTTGGCTTAAAAAATATTGAATTAAAAGGAGAATATCTTTCTGATCACGCTCAATCGGTCGGAATGGCAGAGCTTTCCATTTTGCCAGAAACAGGCAGTATCGGTAAAAGCATTAACGAGTTACGTTTTCGTTCTACTTATGGATTAACCGTAGTGGGTATAAAACGTGATGGTGAGATTCTGCAAGATAACATTGTTCATACACCATTAAAATTTGGTGATGTCTTATTGGTAATGGGCGTTTGGCAGCAAATTCTAGAAATGGATAAAACCAGTCGTGATTTCTTTTTACTCAATACACCTGAAGAGAGTAAAAAAGCCGCCCCAGCATTAAGCCAAGCACCACACGCACTGTTTTCAGTATTTACAATGGTTGTATTGATGATCACAGGCATTGTGCCAAATGTTATTGCTGCTCTCATTGCCTGTTTAATGTTAGGAAAATTCCGTTGTATTGATATGAAAAGTGCTTATGAATCAATCCATTGGCCAAGCCTAATCTTGATTGTGGGAATGATGCCATTTTCTATTGCGTTACAAAAAACAGGGGGAATTGATCTAATCGTCGGTATGTTATTAGAGATTATGCAGGGAATGGATATCCATTTTATCCTAATTGTGCTCTTTGTCTTTACTTCTATTGTAAGTGCTTTTATTTCCAATACTGCAACCGCTATTTTAGTGATGCCGATTGCGATTGCAATTGCTCAACAGCTCAATTATTCCGCGGCACCATTTGCGATGATTGTTGCAATTTCAGCTTCAGCATCTTTTATTACGCCAGTGTCTTCGCCAGTTAATACAATGGTGCTAGCACCTGGTAATTACAAATTTATGGATTTTATTAAAGTTGGTGTACCATTCACAATTTTAGTAATGCTATTGTCGGTGTTCTTAGTGCCATTATTATTTCCATTAAACTAGAAACTCATTTTAGCAACCAGTTATTATTACTGCTGACGAACGTCAGAAATATAGAATTTATAAGGTGGGCTTTAGCCCACCTCAGATTATTGACGAACTTATTTCGTGTAGGGTGGGCTTAAGCCCACCATTTTGTAACTTATTGATTTTAAAGATGGTGGGCTAAAGCCCACCCTACAGATTTTACGTTCTTTTGAAGTTTGTCATCAGTCTGAGGTGGGCCTTAGCCCACCTTACATAATAATTCGACTGCTTTCATTTATAGAGCAGTTTTTTATTTAATCTGCAACCCAACGATTCTCTCGTAAAAGCTGATCGGCATATTGCATTTTTAGTTTTAGGTTTTGCAGAACCTGATCATCTTTAGTGGAGTAATTCTTAGCCTTCTCTTGAATACTTTCAGGAGTAAAACCTACCCACGTTGTTGGTGTAATCATTCCAACCGTATCACCTTGATTAAGCATTACGCTTTCACTTTTCTCATTCGCAAACAGCGATTTCCCAAAGGTATAAATTGGTTGATTAAAACCTAATAGATCCATAATGGAAGGGAATACATCGTACTGCGATGCCAATTCGCTATGACGTGCTGGCGGTAACGAACCATCAGGACTAAATATGACCAACGGAATATGGAAACGCTGTGGCAAATTATCATCACTTTCTGCATTTAGCGTATGGTCAGCCGTAAAAATAAAGACAGTATTTTGATACCAAGGCTGTTTTTCGGCTGATTGCATAAACTGCTGTAACGCCCAATCACTATATTTTAGTGTATTTAGGAAACCATTTTCGCCTTGGTCATCGTGTGGGTATAACTCGAATTCACTACCAATTTTAGGAAATGGCTCGTGTGTTGTTCCTGTAAACATAAACGCAAAGAATGGCTGTTTTTTTGCTGGTTCACTTAACTTTTGGTTAAAGGCTTGCAACGCATCATAATCCCAACCAAAACGGGGTTGCTCTTGTGGATATTCTCGTAAGAGCGGAACATCTTCTTTGCCATAATATTCTTGGAAACCCAGTGCGTTAGCAATACTATCCATATGGAACGAACGGCGTGCAGAAGATTGCATCATTACAGTACGGTAATTGTGCTGATTGGCAATCTGAGCAATACGGCTCATCTCTTTTAATTCTAAGCCAAAACCAAGGGTGGATTGACTTTGTAGCGAAGGCGTTGAAGATAGAACTGCTTGAATACCAACAATGCTACGTTGCCCCGCTGCGTAGTAGTTATCCCACACTTGAGATTTCGCCACTAGGCTATCCATAAATGGAGTAACTTTATAGCTTCCACCTGCTAACGCATCAATATATTTGTAGCTCCAACTTTCTAATAACACGAGTACCACATTTTTATTCGTTGGCTTATTTTCAGGGTGTTGCCATTTAAAAATAAGCGGTTGCTTGGTTGCAAAATTTTGCAATTCCGTTGAAGAAACATAATTGAGTGGTTGCTCTTTTAAACGATTACGGCTTTCTCGATAAGTGGTATAAACAGGGTTTAAGGCAAGATTAGCTTGTTGTAATTTACTTCCTGTAAAAGCATCACTTAAATTGATTGGGCGACTAGAAAGAATAATCCCTCTAAATAAAATGAAATAGATCCCTGCAAGTAACAGCCAAATAGCTAAACGTAGCCATTTATTTTGCGGAAGAATTGCCTGCTTTGTAAGTGGACGTTGAATGGCGTAGTACCACAAAACGCCCAACAACACTAAACCAACTAAACTGCCTAAGGTATAAGTTAAGCGAGAACTGAGTGCAATTTCAATTAACGCACCTTGATCGGCACTCAAATTGAGAATTTCCGCACCGATATGGTGCTGTACTTCGCCAAAATAAGTGAGATCGCCTAAACTGTAAGCACACATTACAAAAATCATTAAAGCACACAGCCAAACTAACAATGTACGGCATTTCGTTTGTTGAATGGCTTTGAAAGGTAAACTTAACAGCACCAACATTGGCGAACAAAAAAGCATTGTGGTGGCACTATCAAATTGAATGCCTTTGACCAACCCTTTGGCAACTTCAGAAAGTGTTAATGGTGAGAAATAATCATAATGAACAAAATATAAACCAATACGGCATAATCCAAAGGCAAATAATGCAAAGAGAATGATCCGAATCGGTAGAATGGCGAAGTGCATAGTGCAACCTGACAAGATAACTAAATGTTGTGAAATAGTAAGCTAATTTTGCTAAATAGAAAAGTAAGCGATTGCTTTTCCATAAAAATTTGTAAAAGATTATGGGAAAGTAACCGCTTTAGATTAGTCCGCTACATTGAGATCTGGAATAAATCCACCTAAATTATAGGCCTCCAATTTAATTGGGTTGGAAGGTGTAATTTCAAAAATTGTTAGTGTACCTTGTGTAACGGGTAATAAGTGCTTTGTGGAGAGAGAAACAAGGCTTTCACAAGCCGCACGAACTACGCCACTATGTACAATCGCTAAGGTATCACCGTCATTTCTTTTTGCCCAATTAAAGAGAGCTGTTGAAATTCTCTGACAAAAATCTCGCCAAGTTTCAGCTCCTTCTGGGGTATATTCACCATCACGCCACGCTTGATATAGCGTTGGATTTTCTGAAATGATCTCTTCTTTTCTTCGACCTTCCCACTCGCCCATTGCAAGCTCTCGAAGATTTTTGTCTGTGATTGCATTGGGATAACCAATAATTTCTGCTGTTTGTAATGCTCGTCCGAGATCGGAGCTAATCACATATTGTGGAGAAAGTTTATCAATAATTGGTTTTATCGCTTTTGCTTGGCTGATTCCCCGCTCTGATAGGGGAGAATTTTGATGTCCTTGTAAACGATGTTCCTTATTCCAAAGGGTTTCGCCGTGTCGTAATAAAATTAACCGCATTTTATTTTCCTTCCTTATAGACTATAACCAAGTAGTTGGAACCAAGTGAACACAGCCAAGCTGATGACGGATGCACTAATAAAACAAGTGATTAAGCCATATTTCATTTGATCTAACACACTAAAGTAACCTGTTGCAAAATAGATTGTATTGACTTTGGAATGTGGCGGTAATGTAATTGTATAAGTCAGAGTAAATGAAGCAGCTAAAGCAAGTGTTACGGGGTTCATTCCCAATGATTGTGCCAATGCAATAATTGATGGAATTAAAATGGTTGTTCTAACTGTTTTACTGGTAAAAATAAGATGGCTATACATACAAACGAAAATAACCACGATATAAACTGCCGTATGACTCATTGTTTCCAAACCTAAGCCTTGCACTACTTTATCCATAATCCATTGAGCACCTTTTGTGGACTCTAAGGTATTCCCTGCGGCATAAGCACCTGCAGCAAATAGCATTAGATCCCATTTAATTTTGGCTTCAGACCACGTCAATAAACCAATTTTAGGCATTAAACATAATACAGCAGCAATAACAGCGGTCATATAGACACTAATTTCAAACCCAAACCAGCCTTTTTGATAATCTTCTGTTGCCCAAAGTATTACGGTAAGCAAGAAAATTGCCATTGCTTTTTTCTCATCAAGGGTAAGTTTACCTAATTTCTGATACTCCGCTTGTAAACGTCCAAGAGCTTCAGAAAAATGAGTCTCTTTTTTCATTGAGAATAATTTAAACCCAATCATAAATGAGATCATCATTGCAATAAATGCGATAGGGAAAGAGGCAATTAACCAATCAATGTAACCAATATCTCCACCAGCTTGTTTATTGATAAAGCCCACCGCAATAATGTTTGCTGCAGTTCCTGTCATCACACCAGAGGTGGCAATCGCATCGGCTTGCACACCTTGTAGCATCATCAATTTACCAAAGTTACTTTCACCAGGAACTGCTCTATAAATCTCTAGCAAGATTAAGCAAATCGGCACCATTAATGAGGCTCTTGCCGTTGTAGATGGCACAAAAAAGACTAATATAAAATTAATTAATACTAAAACAAACATCGCTTTGCGTGGCGTTTGCCCAAAATGGGTGATCATCCACAACGCAAATCGGCGAGCGATATTGGATTTAATCATTGCAGATGTCAGTACGAATGCAGAAACCATTAACCAAATAACATCATAACCGAGCGTTGCAAAAACAACTTTTTCTTTAGCAACTGTTTGAGTAAGTGGTAATAAAATAATGACAAGTAATGAGGTCAGATAAATAGGGATAGAACCGCATACCCAAAGGGTTAAAGCACTACAGAAAATAGCGATCGCTTTTTGTCCTTCAACGGTTAAGCCTTCAGGGGTTGGCATAAACATCAGCACAAATAGTACCAATAAGGCTAATGGAATACCGAGTTTTTTTAACCACTGCTCTTTAGGGGGATTAAGATTTGTGGTTGTTGATGTTGTCGTATTCATAATCAAAGACTCCAATTTATAACCAATTAACTGGGCAAATTATAGTCGCTTGATTTCCCTTTAAATAATTGTATTATTATATATAAATTATAAAGAATATTTATGGTTTTGTATGAACTTAAATCAACTTAAAACATTTATGGTACTCTCAGAATGTTTAAATGTAACAGAAACTGCGGAGAAACTTTTTTGTACTCAACCATCAGTGAGTATAAAAATTCGTAAATTAGAGGAATCATTAAATACGGTATTATTTGAGCGAATCAATAATCGCCTCTATTTAACTGAACAAGGGAAAATTTTTAGAACATACATTAAAAAAGTATTGAATACCTTAGAAACCTCTGTTGAACATATTCACCAATATGACGATCCTAATTATGGAAAAATTATTGTGGGAGCTAGCCATTTTGTTGGTGTTTATTTATTACCCAAAGTCATTGCTCAATATAAAAAACAATCCCCTAATGTTGAATTAAAAATAGAAATATTATCCTCACAACAGTTAATTCAGGGCTTAGATAATCACAGAATTGATTTTTTAATTATGTCAGATCAAGTTTATTTTGATCCACAACGATATCTCTCGCATACTTTTTTCGAAGACGAACTTATTCTTATTGCATCTCCATTAAATCCACTTGCTAGCCTCAAACATTGTGGTTTTGACAAATTGAAAAGAGAACAATTGATTATCAAGCCAAATCTATCGGAAACACGAAAATTTCTTTTTCAACATTTCACACAGGCACAAATTAATGAACTTAATATAATGGAAATAAATAGTTTAGAGGGAATTAAACATTGTGTAATGCATAATTTAGGTATTTCAATTGTTTCTAAATTATCTGTTGTTAATGAACTACGCACAAATTTACTTGTAGAGATTCCTTTGCAGGAATTTCAATTCAAACGTGGGATTAATTATATTTTCCAGCAAGATAAATATATTTCCCCTGCAATGAGTCGATTTATGACACTTTTAGATCAGCTATCAAATATAGAAAGTTAGTAATTTAAACATTAAACAAGCGGTCAGCTCCCCATAAACTTTTACAAAAAATTATGGGGAAGTGACCGCTTAGCTTCTTTGAAATTCAGCTACTTCCCAATACAGAAAGAGCTGAAAATGTTGCCCAGTAGATCGTCTGAAGTAAATTGCCCAGTGATTTCGCTTAATGCGTTTTGAACAAGACGTAACTCTTCGGCGAGTAGCTCACCTGCGTGGAATTGCGTTAATTGAATGTGTCCACGCTGTAAATGCTCTGATGCCGTTTCCAATGCAACTAAATGGCGGCGGCGAGCGATAAATCCACCTTCCGTAGAGCTTTGATAACCCATTGATTTTTTGAGATGCTCACGCAGTAAATCTACGCCTACTTTAGTCTGTGCAGAGAGACGAATAAGCGTAAAGTTATCCACCTTCACTAAGCTCTCACTTTCGCCAGTCAAATCAACTTTGTTGCGAATAACGGTAACGGGAATATTTGTCGGCAATTTACTTAAAAAATCTGCCCATTCTTGTTGGAAATTTTCGCTCTGTGATTCGGTGCTATCAATCATCAATAAAACGTGATCGGCTTGAGCAATCTCGTCCCAAGCTCGTTTGATCCCGATTTTCTCTACTTCATCACTGGCTTCTCTCAAACCAGCTGTATCAATGATGTGTAGTGGCATTCCGTCAATATGAATATGTTCACGCAACACATCACGAGTTGTACCTGCAATATTGGTTACAATGGCGGCTTCTCGCCCAGCCAATGCGTTGAGTAGGCTGGATTTGCCTGCATTCGGCTTACCTGCGATAACCACTTTCATTCCTTCTCGCAAAATAGTGCCTTGCTTGGCTTCTTGGCGAACATTCGCTAATTGGGCAATAATTTCGTTTAATTTTGTTTCGATTTTACCGTCTGCTAAAAAATCAATCTCTTCATCAGGGAAATCAATCGCAGCCTCAACATAGGTGCGAAGATAGATTACAGAATCTACTAGTTGATTGATTTTATTAGAAAATTCACCTTGCAGTGATTTTAATGCGGAGCGAGCGGCTTGTTCTGATGTCGCATCGATTAAATCAGCAATCGCTTCTGCTTGAGCAAGATCAAGTTTGTCGTTTAAAAAGGCTTGCTCCGAAAATTCCCCAGCTCGTGCAATACGAATACCTTTAACTTTGAGAATGCGGTTAAGCAAAATATCTAAAATAACTTGCCCACCGTGCCCTTGTAATTCAAGGACATCTTCCCCTGTAAATGAATTTGGTGCTTTAAAAAAGAGAGCGATTCCTTGGTCTAAAATTGTGCCATCTTCATCTTTAAAAGGAAGATAGTCAGCCATTCTCGGCTTTGGACATTTACCCAATACCGCTTGAGCTACTTCGGCAGCTTGTGGGCCAGACACGCGTAAAATACCGATCCCCCCACGACCAATTGGCGTAGCTTGTGCCACAATGGTTTCTTTCATCTATATGTTCTCTATTTGGATTTGAAAATAAGCTTATTGTACCTGACAAGCGGTAAGTTACGGCAAATTTTTTGCAAATTAGTAGCGTCTTACTTCAGGGGGCGTATAGTGGGCAATAAAATGGGTGATTTCGTTCAGATCATCGGAAAACAGTGTTTTTTGCCGATCCGTTTTTGTTAAAAAGCCTTGTTCGACCATCTTATCAAAAAATTGTCGGAGCGGTTGGTAGTAATTGTCGCTGTTAAATAGAATACAAGGGTTATTATTTTGCCCAATTCTTGCCCATGAAATGACTTCGCTGATTTCTTCTAGTGTTCCCGGTCCACCTGCAAGAGCAATATACACATCGCCCAATTCAATCATTTTCTGTTTTCGTTCCGACATTGAATTAACGCTGATCATTTCCGTTAAGCCTGTATGAGCAAGCTCTCGTTCTTGTAAAAAAGTCGGCATAATACCGATCACTTTACCGCCATTTTCTAAGACAGTGTTAGCAACTAGCCCCATTAGCCCTGCATTTCCACCGCCATAGATGAGAGTATGCCCTTGCTGAGCAATCCATTGCCCTAATTGGACGGTAGCTTGTTGATGTTTTGGGTTATTACCTAGGCTTGCACCACAATAAACGGTAATATTCATTTCTTTTTATTCCTATTTTCAGTAAAGTGTGCCGAAATCATAACAAACTTTTAAGGTAAACCAAATGCAGTTTTCAGAGTATCAACAATGGGTTAGTGAGTTCTATCAACAACAAAATTGGTATCGTCACGATGTTTTTAGACGCTTGGCTTATTTGGCTGAAGAAGTCGGGGAAGTAGCTTGTGCGGTACGAGCCATTGAAATTGGACGTGAACGTCCCGATCAAGTTGAACAAGACCAAGATCAAAAGCGTGAAAATCTAATTGAAGAACTAGGCGATGTGTTCGATAACCTATTTATTTTAGCGGATAAATACGATATTTCGATCGAAGAAGTAATGCAAAAACATCAAGCAAAATTTATTAAGCGTTATATTGATGACGTTAAGCCAAGAGAATAAGTAATATCCCTTCATTATCTATGTAATGAAGGGATAAGTGAGCTAAATTTTACTTAATTCTTTTCGCATCTGTTCAATAACTGTTTTGTAGTCAGGCTGATCAAAAATGGCTGAACCTGCAACAAACATATCTGCACCTGCTTGTGCAATTTCTGCAATATTATTGATTTTTACTCCACCATCAACTTCAAGGCGAATATTACGTCCACTTGCATCAATACGGCGGCGAACTTCACGTAATTTATCTAATGTGGAAGGAATAAAGGCTTGTCCACCAAATCCAGGGTTTACGGACATTAACAAAATCACATCAATCTTATCCATTACATAGTCTAAATAATGTAGCGGTGTTGCAGGGTTAAACACTAAGCCAGATTGGCAGCCATTATCTCGAATAAGCTGTAATGAACGGTCGATATGTTCACTGGCTTCAGGGTGGAAAGTAATAATGTTAGCTCCCGCTTTAGCAAAATCAGGGATCAGTCTATCGACAGGTTTTACCATTAAATGTACGTCAATTGGGCATTGAATACCGTAATCACGCAAAGCTTTGCAGATTGCAGGCCCAAAAGTTAAATTCGGCACATAATGGTTATCCATTACATCAAAATGAATTAAGTCAGCACCAGCGTTCAGCACATCATTCACATCATCGCCTAGGCGAGCTAAATCCGCAGAAAGAATAGAAGGTGCAATAAGAAATGGTTGTTGAGCCATTGTAGATCCCCTTAATTGACAAATAACAGTGTAATAACGAAAGTTAGCCTAGCATATTTTAGCTCAAGAAACTTCGATCTTTATCGCATATTTAGTAGATTTTATCAGTTTAGAGCGGATAAATAAGCGGTTATTTTTTCTTAAAAATTTGCAAAATTATCACTCTCACCCCAAAATCACAAAAACCATAAAAAAATTATAGCTATTTTAAAAAATATCAGGCAAAATAAATCCACTTTTTATTTATGGTTTTATTGGAGTTTATATGAAAAAAGGGATTCACCCTGAAAATTATCGTGAAGTGCTGTTTTACGACAGTAGTGTACAACAAGGCTGGGTTATTCGTTCTTGTGCGAGTACCAGTAAAACAATGGTTTGGGAAGATGGCAAAGAGTATCCACTTTATCCATTAGATACTTCTTCAGCATCACACCCTGTTTATACGGGCAAACGTCGTGAAGCGAATACCGAAGGGCGTGCAAGTAAATTTAATGAGCGTTTTAAGGGTATTTCGAGCTTAACGAGTAAAAAATAAGAGGACACAATGAAAATTTTAAATTCACTGAAAACAGCTAAATCTCGTCATCCAGATTGCCAAGTTGTTCGCCGTAAGGGTAAACTTTATGTTATCTGCAAAACGAATCCGCGTTTTAAAGCACGCCAACGTTAATTAATTTTGGAAAGTCTTTATAAAATCAAATATATAGCGATAAAAAATTACAGTTTTTATCGCTATTTTTCTTGATTGTAATCAAGGTTAATGTAAGTAACACCTTGTCCACAATTTCACAACATTTCAAAAATGCTAGAATGAAACCTGAAATATCTTACTCATTTACTCAACTATTTTGACGAATTTTACCGAAACTTCTTTACCACGCCGTAGCTTTTTACGCGGGCATTTTTTAAATGCGTTAAAAACAGATCAAGTAAAACAGCAAGGGCATAATGCAATTCGTCCCCCTTGGGTCGATCTTGCAACATTTTCGGAGAAATGTACCGCTTGTAGCCAATGCGTTGTCGCTTGCGAAATGGGGATTTTGCAAAAAGGGGCGGATGGTTACCCTGAAGTGAATTTTTCTTTAGGGCGGAAGGAGTGTAGTTTTTGTCAAGCCTGTGTGAATGTGTGCGAAGTCGATTTATTTCGCCCAATAACTGAAATGGCTTGGCAACATAAAGTAGAAATTCAGAGCAGTTGTTTAACACAGCTTTCTGTGGAATGCCGAAGTTGTGAAGATAACTGCGAAATGCGAGCAATCCGTTTTAAACGGGAATTAGGGCGAGTGGCGACACCAACAGTAAACCTTGAAAGTTGTAGTGGTTGTGGGGCTTGTCTCTCTGCTTGCCCTACACAATCTATTCAGATTATGTATTTATGAGAAACGTATCCGATAAACTTAATCATACCCATACAGACGGAAACTGGTACGTTTGTAGTTTAGTTGTTCAGGCTCGTCCTGAAAAATTAACTGCGGTAAAAAATACTTTATTAACAATGCCTTATACGGAAATTTACGGTGAAAAAGTAGAAGAAGGCAAATTAGTCGTTGTGATTGAAGCCGATTTTCAGCCGATATTGGTTGAACAGATGGAACAGATCAAAGAGATTGATGGCGTAATTGTTGTATCGTTAATTTATAGCCATCAAGATGAAAATTTTTAATTTTTTGATTACCTATTATTAGTGGGGAACATTATGGAACTCAATCGTAGAGATTTTATGAAGGCAAATGCAGCAGCTGCGGCAGCTGTTGCTGCTGGAATTGCTATTCCTGTCAAGAATGTCTATGCCGATGACAACAAAATCAAATGGGAAAAAGCACCTTGCCGTTTTTGTGGAACAGGGTGTAGCGTACTTGTCGGGACGCAAAACGGACGTGTTGTGGCATCACAAGGCGATCCTGATGCAGAAGTAAATCGTGGCTTAAACTGTATCAAAGGCTATTTCCTACCCAAAATTATGTACGGAAAGGACCGCTTAACATCGCCAATGTTACGTATGAAAGATGGTAAGTTTGATAAAAACGGGGAATTTACCCCTGTTTCTTGGGATCAAGCGTTCACCATTATGGCGGAAAAATTTAAGAAAGCGATTAAAGAGCAAGGCCCAAATGGTGTGGGAATGTTTACTTCTGGTCAATCGACTATTTTTGAAGGGGTAGCAAAATCTAAACTCTTTAAAGCAGGCTTACGTTCTAACAATATTGACCCAAATGCTCGTCACTGTATGGCATCTGCTGCGGTTGCATTTATGCGTACCTTCGGTATGGATGAACCAATGGGCTGTTATGATGACATCGAAAAAGCGGATGCTTTTGTACTTTGGGGTTCAAATATGGCAGAAATGCACCCAATTTTATGGTCGCGTATTTCTGATCGCCGTTTATCGCATAAAGATGCTCGTGTAGCGGTTCTTTCTACTTTTGAACATCGTTCTTTTGAATTAGCCGACTTAGGCATTGTGTTTAAGCCACAAGGGGATTTAGCGATTTTAAATTACATCGCAAATTACCTCGTTCAAAATAATGCGATTGATACGGATTTCATCGAAAAACATACTAAGTTCAAACGTGGTGAAACTGATATTGGCTATGGTTTACGTCCAAATCACCCACTTGAACAAGCCGCTAAAAATGTCAAAACTGCGGGTAAAATGCACGACAGTAGTTTTGAAGAGTTTAAGAAACTTGTTGAGCCATACACACTAGAAAAAGCTCACGAATTATCTGGTGTACCGAAAGATCAGTTAGAAAGCCTTGCCAAAATGTATGCAGATCCAAAACTGAACATCGTTTCTTATTGGACAATGGGCTTTAACCAACACGTTCGTGGTGTATGGGCAAACCATCTAATCTATAACATTCACTTACTGACAGGTAAAATTTCAAAACCAGGTTGTGGACCATTCTCATTAACAGGTCAGCCATCTGCTTGTGGTACTGCTCGTGAAGTGGGAACATTCATTCACCGTTTACCAGCAGACCTTGTTGTTACCAATCCAGAACACGTTAAAACTACGGAAAAATTATGGAAGTTACCAAATGGTGTTGTGCAAACACAAATTGGTTTACACGCAGTTGCTCAAGACCGAGCATTAAAAGACGGTAAGTTAAATGCTTATTGGGTAATGTGCAATAACAATATGCAAGCAGGTCCGAATATTAACCAAGAGCGAATGCCAGGCTGGCGTGATGAACGCAACTTTGTTGTTGTCTCTGATCCATACCCAACAGTTTCAGCACTTTCAGCAGACTTAATTTTACCAACTGCAATGTGGGTAGAAAAAGAAGGCGGATATGGTAATGCAGAACGCCGCACACAATTCTGGTATCAGCAAGTTAAAGCACCAGGTCAAGCTAAATCTGACTTATGGCAATTAGTGGAATTTTCAAAATATTTCACAACAGATGAGATGTGGCCAGCAGACGTACTAGCGGCAAACCCTGAATATAAGGGCAAAACATTATTTGATGTGCTTTATCGCAACGGACAAGTAGATAAATTCCAAGTGCCACAAGATAAAGCTGGCTATATGAATGATGAAGCCGATCACTTCGGTTTCTACTTACAAAAAGGTTTGTTTGAAGAGTATGCCTCTTTCGGGCGTGGACACGGACACGATCTTGCTGCCTTTGAAACCTATCACCAAGCTCGTGGTTTACGTTGGCCTGTGGTTGATGGTAAAGAAACTTTATGGCGTTATCGTGAAGGCTATGACCCATACGTCAAACAAGGCGAAGGTGTGGCATTTTATGGTTATCCAGATAAGAGAGCAATCATTCTTGCTGTCCCTTATGAGCCACCAGCAGAAGCACCTGATGCAGAATACGATTTATGGCTCACGACTGGACGTGTACTTGAACATTGGCACACAGGCTCAATGACACGCCGAGTGCCAGAGTTACACCGTTCATTCCCGAACAACTTAGTTTGGATGCACCCGACTGATGCACAAAAACGAGGTTTACGTCACGGCGACAAAGTGAAAGTTATTTCTCGTCGTGGTGAAATGATTTCGCATTTAGATACTCGTGGACGTAACAAAATGCCAGAAGGTGTCATTTACACAACCTTCTTTGATGCAGGTCAGCTAGCAAATAAACTGACCCTTGATGCGACCGATCCAATTTCTAAAGAAACCGACTTCAAAAAATGTGCGGTTAAAGTAGAAAAAGCATAGTCGTCAAATAGGTTTACAAGCGGTGGGATTGGCAAAAAGTTTTGCAAATCTAACCGCTTGTTAAGAAAGGCTCAGGAAGATGAAACTTGATCCAAGTCGGCGTCAGTTTTTAAAAAATGCAACTCGGACGGCAGGTGGTGTGTGTGGTGTAGGGATTATTCTCGCCTTACAACAAAATCAAAGCCTTGCAAGACAAGGTGTTGCATTGCGTCCACCCGGTGCACTAGCCGATGATAAAGACTTTACTGCAGCGTGTGTAAGATGTGGGCAATGTGTACAGGCTTGTCCTTATGAAATGTTGCACCTTGCATCACTACTTTCGCCAATGGAAGCAGGCACACCCTATTTTATCGCACGAGAAAAACCTTGTGAAATGTGTCCTGATATTCCTTGTGTTAAAGCGTGTCCAAGTGGGGCGTTAGATCCGAATTTGACTAATATTGATGATGCCAGAATGGGATTATCCGTATTGCTTGATCAGGAAACCTGTTTGAACTGGCAAGGGCTACGTTGTGATGTTTGTTATCGAGTTTGCCCATTGATTGATAAAGCGATTACTCTTGAAGTTCAACGTAATGATCGTTCAGGAAAACACGCAAAATTTATCCCAACGGTACATTCCGATGCTTGTACAGGCTGTGGTAAGTGTGAAGAGGCTTGCGTATTAGAAGAAGCTGCAATCAAAATTCTGCCTATGTCGTTAGCCAAAGGAATGTTAGGCAAACATTATCGATTGGGTTGGGAAGAGAAAGAAAAAGCAGGACATTCATTATTAGATGAAAGCAACCCTGAAGGGATTTTAACTCTGCCAACCCGTTTACCTGAAGGAGTGAAATAATGGCTCAACCTTCAGTAAAAACAAATAGCCCTAAACACGCAGGGCGAGAAGCAAGAGAAAAATTAGGCTGGTGGCGAGCGTATCGGTTTTTACTACTTCGCCGTCTTTCACAAATAAGCATCATCTTAATGTTTTTAAGTGGGCCGATGTGGAATGTATGGATTTTAAAAGGTAATTATAGTTCAAGTTTATTATTTGACCTTATTCCTTTAACCGATCCACTCATTACCGCAGAAAGCCTAGTAACAGGATATTTGCCTGAATGGAAAACCCTACTTGGTGCAGTGATTGTTATTGCAGTTTACGCACTACTTGCTAGTAAAGCTTTTTGTGCTTGGGTCTGCCCACTTAATATAGTTACAGACAGTGCAGCTTGGTTACGGCGAAAATTAGGTATTCGACAGTCAGCAAAATTACCAAGAGAACTACGCTACGGTATTTTGGTGATGATCTTAGTCGGTAGTGCCATTTCTGGCACGCTATTGTGGGAATGGATCAACCCTGTTGCAGCACTAGGGCGAGTCTTTGTTTATGGGCTAGGTGCAACCTTATGGCTCGTATTAGCGGTTTTTCTATTTGATTTATTGATTGTGGAACACGGTTGGTGTGGGCATCTCTGCCCGATTGGAGCAACTTATGGCGTTATAGGTGCAAAAAGTATCGTACGAGTTGCGGTTATTGATCGAAAACGTTGCGATCGCTGTATGGATTGTTTCCACATCTGCCCAGAGCCACAAGTATTACGTTTACCCCTAAACGGTAAACCAGAAGATAGCCAAATTGTGTTATCGAAAGATTGTATTAGTTGCGGACGTTGCATTGATGTCTGTGCTGAAAATGTATTTACCTTCACTTCTCGTTTTGAGAAACAAGGTGAACGAATTATTTAAGTTTTTAGCGGTTTAACCAAACTTCGCAATGCCCTGAATATAAACAGTGCATTCGGGAAGATTTATTAAAAGCCTTAATTGGAGTGAAAAATGAAAAAATATCTCGCTTTATTTTTTATTGCGGTGTCGAGTTTTGCTCTCGCAAATAACGTAGAAAAAGTGCCTTCAAGTGCCGAAAAAGGCGTAGAAGCGATAGCCCCAGAATTTCATAATATGCCGAAAGATAACGGTAAAATTGGATTAAATTATGTGAATCAACCACCGATGATCCCACATAGTATTCGTGGCTACCAAGTAACTAAAAATACCAACCAATGTTTAAATTGTCACGGTGTGGAAAATTATCGAGTAACAGGAGCACCTCGTATCAGCCCAACGCACTTTATGGATCGTGATGGAAATGTAACAGGTGATACTTCGCCACGTCGTTATTTCTGCTTACAATGCCACGTTCCGCAAGCAGATGTCGATCCAATTATTGAAAACCAATTTGAGCCAACCAAAGCCTTTGGGGGTAAATAATGATCGGATTGATTAAACGTTTTTGGCAGTGGTTTCGCTCGCCAAGTAAAATTGGGATCGGCTTTCTTATTTTAGTCTCAGCCTTAGGCGGAATTCTATTTTGGGGCGGATTTAATGTGGCTCTTGAGCATACCAATACCGAAGAGTTTTGCTCAAGTTGCCATATGAATGATGTTGTGCCTGAATATCGTGCATCTGCTCACTACTCAAACCGTAGCGGTGTAAAAGCCATCTGTTCTGATTGCCACGTTCCACACGAATTTATTCCAAAATGGGCAAGAAAAATTGAAGCAGCAAAAGAAGTTTTTGCTCATTACACAGGCAAAGTAGATACCAAAGAAAAGTTTGAAACCCACCGCTTAGCAATGGCAGAACGTGAATGGGCAAGATTAAAAGCCAATAATTCACAAGAGTGCCGAAACTGCCATAATTTTGCGGATATGGATTTCACCCAACAGAAAAATGTTGCGGCAAAAATGCACGCAATGGCGGAAAAAGAAGGGAAAACCTGTATTGACTGTCATAAAGGTATCGCTCACAACCTACCGCATATGAAAAATGTAGAGTCTGGTTTTAAACCCAAATCACAAACAGAGCAGAAGTAAGCGGTCGGATTTAACGTAAAAAATACATTTTTATCATATTTGGGCAGTATAAATTGATCTGCCCTTATCTCCTACGATGCGATACTTTCACCTGTTAGATTAACTTATCTCCCCTTTTATGCTAGGATCCATAGCATTTTTAAATCATTCAAAATTCATCTAATTTCCCTTTATTATGCAAAATAACGTGACGAAACTCTCTTCTCGTGCAGTGGCTGCACAGGTCATTTTACAGGTTCTCGATCAAGGTAAATCACTTTCTGCCTTGCTACCCGAAGTACATTCTCAGATAAGTAGTAAGGATCAACCGTTGATCCAAGAAATGACATTTGGTATCTGCCGAGTATTGCCACGTTTAGAATCAATTATTAAGTTATTAGTGGAAAAACCGTTAAAAGGTAAAACTCGTTTAGTTCATTGTTTATTATTGGTTGGACTTTACCAACTACTTTATATGAGAGTACCTTCTCACGCAGCGGTTGATGAAGTCGTTAATGCGACAAAGGTATTAAAATTAGATAGTTTTCGTGCGTTGGTGAATGGCGTATTGCGCCGTTTTTTACGTGAGCAAGCAGATATTTTGGCAAAAGTGGATAAGCATTGGCAAACTTTACACCCTGAATGGTTAGTGAATAAGCTGAAAAAATCCTATCCTCATTGGCGTGAAATTATTGATGCGAATAACCAGCGTCCTCCTATGTGGATTCGAGTGAACTCACAATTTTCTAGTGTAGAAAATTATGCTCTCGCGTTAGATGGTGTGGCAGAATATCTTCATTCTCCGCAAATTCCGCCTTGTGCCTTGTATTTAAACCAACCACAAGCGGTGAGTTCTTTACCGAATTTTGCAAAAGGCTGGGCAACTGTACAAGATGCTCACGCACAATGGGCGGCATTATTGTTAGATGTATGTAATGGCGATAAAGTATTAGATGCTTGTGCCGCTCCCGGTGGAAAAACGACTCATATTCTTGAACTTGCTCCAAAAGCTGATGTAATTGCCTTAGATATTGAGCAAGCTCGTTTAAAAAGAGTGGCAGAAAATTTAGCTAGACTAGGACAAACCGCTGAAATTATTTGTGGTGATGCGAGCCAACCAGAGCAGTGGCTTGAAGATGGTGTGATGTTTGATCGTATCTTATTAGATGCACCTTGTTCAGCAACTGGGGTTATTCGCCGACACCCAGATATTAAATGGTTACGCAAAGAGAGCGATATTGATGAGCTTGTACATCTCCAAGCCAAAATACTTACAGCCCTTTGGCAACGTCTAAAACCAAATGGTGTATTGCTATACGCAACGTGTTCTATCTTACCTGAAGAAAATAGCTTACAAATTCAACGCTTTGTAGAGCAAACTCAAGATGCAATGCTTGTTGAAATGGATTTAGGTGGTGAGAAAGTGTTTGAAAAACAATTCTTCCCAAGTGAAAAAGGGGGCGATGGCTTCTTTTATGCAAAATTAGTTAAAAAAGTGAACTAGAATGAAGATCATAATTTTAGGTGCTGGACAAGTTGGAGCAACCCTTGCAGAAAATCTGGTTAATGACGATAACGATATAACCATCATTGATGACGATCACTCTCGTCTTGGCAAATTACAAGATAAGCACGATTTACAGGTGCTAAAAGGTAATGCAGCCTCACCAAGAGTATTGAGAGAAGCTGGAGCGAGCGATGCAGATCTACTCGTTGCGGTAACTAATAGTGATGAAAGTAATATGATTGCGTGTCAGATTGCTTATACACTGTTCAATATTCCAACTAAAATTGCTCGTATTCGTAATCCTGACTATGTGCGTGAGCGAGATGTTCTCTTTAACAATGATGTATTGCCGATAGATCATATTATTGCCCCTGAGTTACTCGTTACCCAAGAAATCTTGCGTCTAATTGATTACCCTGGTGCATTACAAATTGCACATTTTGCAAATGATTTGGTCAGCCTTGTTAGTGTGAAAGCTTATTACGGTGGGCCTTTAGTCGGCTATCCTATATCTGCACTGACAGATCATCTTCCCCATATTGAAACGCGTATTGTCTCTATTTTTCGACAAGAAAAAGCCTTTGTGCCTCAAGGTTCGACCATTATTGAAGCGGGCGATGAAGTCTTTTTTATTTGTGCGACACCACACATTAAGGCGGTAATGGCTGAATTACAACGCCTTGAACGCCCACATAAGCGTGTGATGATTATTGGTGGGGGAAATATCGGGACTGCACTAGCAAAAAGTTTAGAAGATAAATGTAGCGTTAAGCTTATTGAACGAGATTCTGAAAAAGCGACCAAATTAGCCGAAAAATTAGCGAAAACACTAGTACTTTGTGGTGATGCTTCAGATCAAGAATTATTATTTGAAGAACATATTGAGAATGTAGATCTTTTTCTTGCCCTGACTAGCGATGATGAAGCCAATATAATGTCATCATTATTGGCAAAACGTTTAGGGGCTAAGAAAGCAATTGTTTTGGTGCAAAAAATGGCATATTTACACCTCATTCAGGGTGGGACTATTGATATTGCTTTATCGCCACAGCAAGCAACCATCTCTGCATTATCAAGCCACGTTCGTAAAAGCGATATTGTTAAAGTTGCTTCTTTTAAACAAGGACTTGTTGAAGGAATTGAAGTGATTGCTCACGGCGATTATTCGACATCAAAAGTCGTGGGGCGGACAGTCGGGGAAATAAAATTACCACAAGGAGCCATTATTGGTGCAATCGTCCGCAACGGCTTAGTTATTATTGCTCATAAATCAACAATGATTGAAGAAAATGATCGTGTTATTTTATTAATTAACGATAAAAAGCAAGTGAATGATATCGAGAAACTCTTTCAGATCAGCACATTTTTCCTGTAGTGCATAATAAAAGGGATAAAACGGTGAAATATAAAAATCTGCGTGAATTTTTGTCATTACTTGAGCAAAAAGGCGAGCTAAAACGCATTACTCAAGAAATTGACCCTTATTTAGAAATGACGGAAATAGCCGATCGCACTTTGCGTAAAGGTGGACCAGCACTGCTATTTGAAAATCCGAAGGGCTTTGATATGCCCGTTCTGTGCAATTTATTTGGTACGGCAGATCGTGTTGCAATGGGAATGGGACAAGAAAGCACCGTTGCTTTGCGAGAGCTAGGTAAGTTATTAGCCTTTTTGAAAGAACCAGAGCCACCAAAAGGATTTAAAGATTTAATCGGGCAAATTCCACAATGGAAACAAGTACTTAATATGCCAAGTAAGGTATTAAGTAAAGCTGATTGCCAACAGGTTGTGCTATCGGGAGAAGATGTTGATCTCTACAAACTGCCGATTATGCACTGTTGGAAAGGCGATGTTGCACCTCTAGTTACTTGGGGGCTAACGATTACTCAAGGGCCTTATAAAAAACGCCTTAACTTAGGTATTTACCGCCAACAGTTAATTGCGAAGAATAAATTGATTATGCGTTGGCTGTCTCATCGTGGTGGAGCATTAGATTTTCAAGAATGGAAAGAGGCTAATCCTGATAAACCGTTCCCCGTATCTGTGGCATTAGGGGCAGATCCTGCGACTATTTTGGCAGCAGTTACGCCTATTCCAGATACCCTTTCTGAATACGCATTTGCAGGGCTATTGCGTGGACATAAAACCGAAGTAGTGAAATCTATCAGCAATGATTTGGAAGTACCAGCCAGTGCGGAAATTGTGTTGGAAGGCTATATTGACTTACAAGAAACTGCTTTAGAAGGCCCTTATGGTGATCATACTGGCTACTATAATGAACAAGAGTATTTCCCAGTATTTACCGTAACCCACATTACAATGCGACGTGATGCAATCTATCATTCCACCTACACAGGTCGCCCACCTGATGAGCCAGCGGTACTGGGTGAAGCATTAAATGAAGTGTTTATTCCTATTTTGCAAAAACAGTTCCCAGAAATTGTGGACTTCTATTTACCGCCTGAAGGCTGTTCATATCGTTTAGCGGTGGTAACGATTAAAAAGCAATATGCAGGACACGCTAAACGAGTAATGATGGGGGTTTGGTCGTTCTTACGCCAATTTATGTACACAAAATTTGTAATCGTCTGCGATGATGATGTTAATGCACGAGATTGGAAAGATGTCATTTGGGCTATTACAACTCGTTGCGACCCTGCTCGTGATACAACGCTTATCGAAAACACCCCGATTGATTATCTGGACTTTGCCTCCCCTATTGCAGGACTAGGCTCAAAAATGGGGATAGATGCGACAAATAAATGGACGGGAGAAACCCAAAGAGAATGGGGTACACCAATTGAAAAAGACCCAAATGTGGTTAAGCGTATTGATGAAATTTGGAATGAGTTAGGAATCGAGGAATAGCCTAACAACATATCTATTTTGCAAAAAAATGTGAAGATTTTACCGCTTATGTGGAGAAAAAATGCCTGAGTTACCCGAAGTTGAAACAAGCGTGCGTGGTGTTTCCCCTTACTTAGTTGGAAAAACTATTGAGCAAATTATTATTCGTCAAAAGCAACTACGCTGGCTTGTCAGTGATAAATTACATCAAATGGCTGGTGCAAAAATTCTAGCGATTTATCGCCGAGCAAAATATCTTATTATTCATACTAATCAAGGTGATATTTTAATTCATCTTGGAATGTCTGGTTCACTGGGGATTCTAACTAAACAGACTGAAAAAGAGCTTGGTAAACACGATCATATTGATTTAGTTACTACAGACGGTACTATTTTACGCTATAACGATCCGCGTAAATTTGGAGCGTGGCTTTGGGTTGAAAATGCTGAAAATGCAGAGCTATTAGCCAAACTAGGCCCTGAACCACTTTCAGAGCAATTTACAGGCAGCTATCTTTATCAACAAAGTCGTAATAAAACCGTTGCCGTAAAAAACTTCATTATGAATAATGCGGTGGTTGTAGGGGTTGGAAATATTTACGCTTGTGAATCGCTTTTCCAAGCGGGTATTCACCCAAACCTTGCTACACAAAATTTAAGCCTAAAACAGTGTGAGCGATTGGTTGCCGTTATTAAAGAGGTGCTTTCTAAAGCAATATTACAAGGTGGTACAACGCTCAAGGACTTTATTCAACCTGATGGCAAACCTGGCTATTTTGCACAGGTGTTGCAAGTTTATGGGCGAAAAGGGCAAGAATGTAATGACTGCGGTAGTTTGATCGAAGCCCAAATTATCGGGCAAAGAAACAGTTTTTACTGTCCTAAATGCCAAAAATTACCAAAATAACTCTTTTAATGTTAATTTTTTGTTAAAAGCTATTGATTGTTTATGTAACTTCGATAGTATTCACGCAATATTATGGAGAAACAGTATGCAAACAATCAACATCATTCAAATTTTATCTGATATTGGTGCAGGCAAACGAGGTAGCCACGAAGGTGTAAAATGGTTATGTGAACGACATTCTATTCAGCCAGTCGCTATGTTTGAAAACCATTCGGATAGTAAACATCTTACTCCACCTGCAAAATATATTGATAATCTTACCGCTTTTTTCCAACAATTTATTCCCACTTTAACGCAATATTACCAACAGCCTGAATTTCCTGTAATAATGACAGGTGATCATTCCAATGCAGTAGGGACGCTATCCGCATTATGTAATGCCTACCCCAATAAGCGAATTGGTATAATTTGGATTGATGCTCACGCTGATTTACACACTCCATATACCACGCCATCTGGCAATATACACGGAATGAGCCTTGCAGCCCTGCTACGTCAAGATAATTTATCACAACAAATTCATACTCTTACACCTGAAGTAGAGAGCTATTGGCAACATTTAAAACAGCTTGCACCAACTTCTCGGGGAATTTTACCGAAAGATATTTGCTTCTTAGGTTTGAGAGACTTTGAACCACAAGAGCAAGCTCTTATTGAAGAGCTAAGTATTCCTTATTACTCAACCCAGAAAATGCGAGAACTTGGATTTGAAAAGGTTCTCACCCAAGTTAAACAGCAATTTGCTGATGTTGATTTACTCTATGTCAGTTTTGATGTTGATGCCCTTGATGCAGGATTAATTAGTGCAACAGGAACACCTGTTTCTGAAGGTTTTACAGAAATAGAAATAGCAACACTACTAGAACAACTCTTAACCTTGCCAAACCTTAGCGTATTTGAGATAACGGAATTTAACCCGACTCTGTCAGATGATAAGGCTCAGTATGAGATGATTTATCGCTTATTCGTGCAAGCATTAAAACATATTGGAAGACGTTAGAATTTAAGCGGTGAGATTTGGTAAATTTTTTACTTAATCTCACCGCTTTGTTAGCTACTGTTTGATCTCGTTATGAAGATTTTGGACAGAATACACATCAAACTCATTGATATGATGTACACCAACTGACACCGCATCAGCACCAGCAATCGTGGTGTAAATTGGTACTCGTTGTTGTAACGCAGTACGGCGGATTGAGTGACTATCAGCAATGACTTCTGGATCGCCACTTACAGTGTTTATAACTAAAGCGATTTCACCATTTTTTATCGCATCGACAATATGTGGGCGACCTTCACGTACTTTATTGATGGTTTGTACCGCAATGCCATTTTCACGCAAGAATTTAGCCGAGCCAAAAGTAGCACATAAGCCGTAGCCTTGTTCTTGGAAACGTTTGGCTATTTTCAGTAAGGTATCTTTATCTTGATCAATCACAGACATAAAGACTTTACCCACTTTTGGAATACGTTCACCAGCTCCAAGCTGAGCTTTAAAGAACGCTTCGGCAAAGGTTTCACCAACACCCATTACTTCCCCTGTCGAACGCATTTCAGGCCCTAAGATAGTATCTACTCCTGGGAATTTAATGAATGGGAATACCGCTTCTTTCACAAAATATTTGTGTGGAATAATCTCTTCTAACGCATTGAGTTCCGCTAAAGTTTCCCCTGCCATTACTCGAGCCGCAATTTTAGCGAGTGGTTGCCCTGTCGCTTTACTCACGAAAGGCACAGTACGGCTTGCTCGTGGATTGACTTCAAGCACATAAATAACACCATTTTGCACTGCAAATTGAACATTCATTAAACCACGCACTTTGAGTGCAAATGCCATCTCTTTGGTTTGTCTGCGAATTTCGTCGAGGATCTCACCGCTTAATGAGTATGGTGGTAATGAACAAGCTGAGTCGCCACTGTGAATACCTGCTTGCTCAACGTGTTGCATAATGCCACCGATAACAACATTTTCGCCATCGCAAATACAGTCCACATCAACTTCAATTGCATTATTTAAGAAGTGGTCGAGTAAGATCGGGCTATCATTTGAAACAGATACAGCTTCACGCATATATTTGTTGAGTTCATCATCGTTATACACGATCTGCATTGCTCGTCCACCCAATACATAAGAAGGGCGAACGACAAGCGGATAACCCACTTCATTTGCTAATGCTACTGCTTCTGATGCGTTACGAGCTGTACGGTTTGCTGGTTGTTTTAAATTCAGGTCATTTAAAATACGTTGGAAACGTTCACGATCTTCTGCGGCATCAATACTATCTGCTGATGTTCCAATAATATTCACACCTGCTTCGTGTAACGCATTCGCTAATTTTAATGGTGTTTGACCACCATAATGTACGATGACACCCCAAGGGTTTTCTACTCGCACAATTTCAAGCACATCTTCAAGGGTTAATGGCTCAAAATATAAGCGGTCTGATGTATCGAAATCCGTTGAAACCGTTTCAGGGTTACAGTTCACCATAATGGTTTCAAAACCTGCATCACGCAATGCTAATGATGCGTGAACACAGCAGTAGTCGAACTCAATCCCCTGTCCAATACGGTTCGGGCCGCCACCTAAAATCATTACTTTCTTGCGATCTGATGGGTTAGATTCGCACTCTTCTTCATAAGTTGAGTAGAGATATGCGGTATCTGAGGCAAACTCTGCGGCACAAGTATCGACACGTTTATATACAGGTAGAATATTTAAGCTACGGCGGTAATCACGCACTGTTTTCTCACTCACTTTGGTTAATTGAGAGATGCGTTTATCTGAGAAGCCTTTGCGTTTTAAGCGACGTAATTCATCATAATCTAAATCGCTGAACTGTTTTTTCTCTAAAGCAAGTTCTTCATCAACAAGATCTTTAATTTGAATTAAGAACCAAGGGTCGATTTTAGAATAGTGGTGAACTTCGTCTAATGAGAAACCAGCACCGAAAGCATCAGCAACATAAAGGATACGATTTGGGCCTGGGTTAGCTAATTCACGACGGATTCTTTCAGGTTCTTCTGAAAGTAAATTGAAACCACAGATACCTGTTTCTAAGCCACGCAAGGCTTTTTGCAAGCTCTCTTGGAATGTACGCCCCATTGCCATTACTTCGCCAACCGATTTCATTTGCGTAGTCAAGCGATCATCGGCATTTGCAAATTTTTCAAAGGCAAAGCGTGGAATTTTTGTTACAACATAGTCAAGTGTTGGTTCGAAAGAGGCAGGAATTAAACCACCAGTAATATCATTACGCAACTCATTTAAGGTATAACCTACCGCTAATTTAGCCGCGACTTTTGCAATCGGGAAACCTGTTGCTTTCGATGCAAGAGCTGAAGAACGGCTTACACGAGGGTTCATCTCAATGACGATCATCTCACCATTTGCAGGGTTAATCGCAAATTGAACGTTAGAACCGCCTGTATCTACCCCAATCTCACGCAATACCGCAAGGCTGGCATTACGCATAATTTGGTACTCTTTATCTGTTAAGGTTTGAGCTGGAGCAACGGTAATAGAATCGCCTGTATGTACGCCCATTGGGTCAAAGTTTTCAATAGAGCAGATGATAATGCAGTTGTCGGTTTTATCACGCACCACTTCCATTTCATACTCTTTCCAACCTAATACAGATTGCTCAATTAGTAATTCGTGAGTTGGTGAGGCTTCAAAACCACGTTCACAAATTGCCATAAATTCATCGCGGTTATAAGCAATACCGCCACCTGAACCACCCATTGTGAAAGAAGGACGGATTAAGGTTGGATAGCCTACTTGCTCTTGTGCAGCTAGTGCTTCTTCAAAGCTATGACAAACGAAGGATTTCGGGGTATTTAAACCGATTTTGGTCATCGCATCTTTAAAGCGACCACGATCTTCCGCTTTATCAATCGCATCTTCTGTTGCACCGATTAGCTCTACATTGTATTTTTTCAATACGCCATTACGAGATAAATCTAATGCACAGTTTAATGCGGTTTGTCCGCCCATTGTTGGCAAAATGGCATCTGGACGCTCTTTTTCGATGATTTTCGCAACAGTTCGCCACTCAATCGGCTCAATATAAGTTACGTCCGCCATATTCGGATCGGTCATAATTGTGGCTGGGTTAGAATTGACTAACACCACTTTATAACCTTCTTCACGCAATGCTTTACACGCCTGCGCTCCCGAATAGTCAAATTCACACGCTTGCCCGATGACAATCGGACCTGCCCCAATAATTAAAATTGTTTGTATGTCTGTACGTTTTGGCATTTTGTGGTTCTCTTTGGTTAATCTGATAAATTATCTGTTACTAATCAAACCTTGAATAAAGGTAATTTTTCTTGTTTTGGCATCTTCATCGTATTCATAATCTGCCAAATCTCCCCTATCCCCTCTTTGCTAAAGAGGGGAATTTGCTCGTTCGAAAATTCAATATCGATGTTCTTCAATACGATTCTTTAATTTTCAGATGAATGATAAATTTCCTCAATCTGTTCCCTTTTAGCAGAAGAATTAGTTCAATCTAAAATCGATGTTCTTCAATACGGTTTTTAATTTTCAGATGAATGAATAAGTTTCTTCAATCTGTTCCCCTCTTTAGCAAAGAGGGGTTAGGGGAGATTTGGCAGTCGTAAAAACGAAGTTTATACATTGCCCATCTCTACAAGCGGTCATTTCTTCATAAGATTTTGCAAATTTCTCTCAACATCTCACCGCTTGTTACGGTAGCTTAAAATTCCCTTCACCAACTTCAATCACATTCCCACCAACATAAATTGTCTGTTGTTCATCAAGCCTTAAAGAAAGGCGGTTTGGTCTGCCCATTTGGTCGCCTTGATGAATTTTGCGAGTAAGCGGAAATTTGCTTTGTGAGAGAAAATAAGCCCCTAAATTTGCACAGGCAGATCCTGTGCCACTATCTTCAAGAATAACGCCATTATCCCCATAGAAAAAACGGCTAAAGATAGTGTCATCTTGCTCATACCAAACATAAATCGCTGTTCGTCCATTATCTTGTTGGCAAATGTGTGCTAACTGAGCAAAATCTACCTTAATTCGTTCAAGACTTATATGGTTTTTGAGCTGTAACAGGAGTTGTGGTGAGCCACTATTTAGCCAATAAGCTGTTGGGGATATATCACTTTCACTTAACCTCAGTGCATTCGCGAGTTCGATTGCTTTCGCTTTACTTGCCTGAATGGTGTAGCCTGTAATCGCCATCTCCATTTTTGCATTTTTTCCGCATAATCTAACCGCTTTCGCAGGGGTATTTAGCACAAATTGTTCAGGTAAATTTTGCTGTTGCTGTAACACATAAGCACAACCTAAAGTCGGATGCCCTGCAAGCGGTAGTTCATAAGCAGGAGTAAAAATGCGTAGATCTGCCACTGCATTTTGTGAACGAAAAGCAAATACCGTTTCACTTAAATTAAACTGTGTTGCGATCTGCTGCATTTCTTCATCGCTCAAGCCGTCCGCTTGGGGAAACACCGCCAATGGATTACCACCAAAATGGCTTTCGGCAAAGACGTTTACCAATTTGAATGGGTAAGTTCGCATTAGTGTTCTGCTCCAAATGTCTATCAACTATTAAGCTGTTTTCGCCTTTCTCAATTCAGTGATAAAACGGTCAAATAAGTAAGCAACATCATTTGGGCCTGGGCTAGCTTCTGGGTGTCCTTGGAATGAAAACGCTGATTGATCGGTTAATTCAATTCCTTGTACTGTGCCGTCAAATAAAGAACGATGAGTTACTCGCACGTTTGCAGGTAAGCTCGTTTCATCAACTTCAAAACCGTGGTTTTGGCTAGTGATTAATACTTTTTGGCTATCGAGATCTTGTACTGGGTGGTTGGCTCCGTGATGTCCAAATGCCATCTTCTTCGTTTTACCGCCAGCGGCTAAACCAAGTAACTGATGTCCTAAGCAGATACCAAAAATCGGTTTCTTCGTGGCTAATAATTTTTGAATAGCGGTGATTGCATAATCACAAGGCTCTGGGTCGCCAGGTCCGTTAGATAAGAAAATACCATCTGGATTTAGCGCTAATACCGCCTCTGCTGATGTTTTTGCTGGTACTACGGTTAAGCGACAACCACGTTCGGCTAGCATTCTTAAAATATTGTGTTTGACGCCAAAATCGTAGGCGACAACGTGAAATTCTGGTTTAGTTTGCGTTTCATAAGCTTTACCATCATTTGAAACAGGTAAATGCCACTCACCTTCTGTCCATTGATAAAGCTCGTTGCACGTTACACGTTGTGCGAGATCCTGTCCTGCCATTGAACCAAAGCTTTTTGCTAATTCCAATGCTTTCACTTCATCTGTTCCGACATAAATACAGCCTGCTTGAGCACCTTTATCACGCAAAATACGTGTTAAACGGCGAGTATCAATATCAGCAATGGCAACAGTTTTATTTTTTACAAGGTAATCTTGAAGGGAAATATTAGAACGGAAGTTGCTGTGTAAAAGTGGAAGATCACGAATAATTAAACCTGCGGCGTAAACGGAACGGGATTCGGTATCTTCGTCATTTGCCCCTGTGTTACCAATATGGGGATAAGTTAAAGTAACAATTTGATGATGATAAGAAGGATCGGTAAGAATTTCTTGATAACCCGTCATTGCAGTATTAAAGACCACTTCACCAATAGTAAAGCCATCATAACCAATGGATTTCCCGTGAAAAACTGAACCATCTGCAAGAACAAGAATTGCTGGTTTCGACATTATTTTTACTCCTAATAATAAACTCTGTTGGTTGGTACTTTCGAGTCGCCATTAACCTTTGCTAGAAGTAGGCGACTAAGTTTAATAGAGCAAACGATTGCATTCAAGTTAAACTTGCGAAAAGTCACAACATAAGCACAAACACGAAATTAAATTCACTTATATTGCATTTTTATTCACAAGTAAATAACTGATCTGAAATTTTGTTTTTATCAAGAGATACAAGCGGTTAGAATGTTACGTTTTTTTACAAAAGTTGAGAGTTGGATGAAAAATATAGAATTTGGCGATCAGTTGATCGCAATTGTAAAACGTGATGTAGCCCCAGCATTAGGTTGTACTGAGCCAATCTCACTCGCTTTGGCTTCGGCTATTGCGGTTTCCTATTTAGGCTCAGATTTATTGCAGATTCAAGCAAAAGTTTCACCAAACCTAATGAAGAATGGAATGGGGGTAACAGTGCCTGGAACTGGTATGGTGGGATTACCAATTGCTGCCGCAGTAGGGGCAATTGCAGGTGATGCTGATGCGGGACTGGAAGTATTGAAAAATATTCAACCAAAAGATGTTGAACAAGCAAAAGCAATGCTTGATGCAAACCAAGTTAGTGTTGATATTGCTAATGTTGATTTTCCCCTTTATTCCGAGTCTCTTGTGTTAGGTGAACAAGGGTGGGTTAAAGTCTGTATTCAAGATTCTCACACGAATGTAGTACTGATTGAGAAAAATGGCGAGATTTTATTCCAAAAACAAGCGGAAGTTATTGAGGTGGTCGATGATTATCACTTTTTCAATCAGCTTACTGCTCAGGATATTTATGATTTTGCAATGCAAGCTCCCCTTGAACAAATTGCTTTTATTGCTGAGGCTGCTAAGCTCAATAGTGCCTTATCTAAAGAAGGTTTAGAGAAAGAGTACGGTTTACATATTGGTAGGACATTACGCAAACAAATTGAACTTGGGTTACTTTCAAATGACTTACTTAATCGGATTGTAATTGAAACGACAGCCGCATCAGATGCCCGAATGGGAGGGGCGTTACTACCTGCAATGAGTAATTCAGGTTCAGGCAATCAAGGAATTGCAGCAACAATGCCATCGGTAATTGTTGCTCGCTTTGTGAATGCAAATGATGAACAACTCATCAGAGCATTATTTTTATCACATACCATTGCAATTTATATCCATAGCAAATTACCAAAACTTTCCGCATTATGTGCGGTAACAACCGCTGCAATGGGAAGTGCCGCAGGAATGGCATACTTACTGGGCGGGCGTTTTAATGCCATTAGTATGGCTATTTGCAGTATGATTGGCGATATTAGCGGTGTGTTATGTGATGGTGCAGCAAATAGCTGTGCAATGAAAGTTTCTACGGGCGTTTCATCTGCTTATAAAGCCGTACTAATGGCATTAGATAATAGCCGAGTAACAGGCAATGAAGGCATTGTGGAACATAGTGTAGATAAATCAATCAATAATCTTTGTGCCATTGCTACGAAAAGTATGGTGTATATGGATAGACAGATTATTGAAATAATGAGTACAAAAGAGCAAGATTGCTAATTTTTAATAACAGAGAGGTTTTATGGCAAACAACACACATTCTCCTTTACCGTTATGGTCGGTTATTTTACCTATTTTGGCGTGGGTTATTTATTTTGTTGGGGTAAAAGATAGTTTATGGCTACAAATTGGTGGCGGAGCATTATTGATTGGTAGTGTCCTTTCTGCTGTTCACCACGCTGAAGTTGTCGCTCACAAAGTTGGAGAACCCTTCGGTACAATTATTTTAGCGTTGGCGATTACCGTCATTGAAGTGGCACTTATCGTATCACTAATGATTGCAGGTGGTGATAATGCCGCATATCTTGCACGAGATACTGTATTTGCAGCAATTATGCTGATCTTAAATGGTATTTTAGGTGGCTGTTTATTGATAGGTGGACTTAAACACCACGAACAATTTTTTAGTAAAAAATCTGTCAGTACCGCATTAGTTACGCTCATTTCAATTTTAGCGTTTACCCTAATTTTGCCGAATTTCACCACAACAACTGAGGGCCCAACATATAGCCCATCACAGCTAGTCTTTGTTGCAATCGCATCGTTAGTCCTTTACGGGGCATTTATTATGGTACAAACAGTTCGCCATCGTGATTATTTCTTAGCCGATGATGATAATCCAGAGCATCACGCCGAGCCACCTTCAACCAAAGTAGCGTTAATCAGTTTGTTGCTGTTAGTGGTTTGTTTAGGAATTGTTGTTTTACTTGCAAAAGCATTATCGCCAACAATTGAAAGTATGGTGGTGAGTGCAGGTGCACCACTTGCATTAGTCGGGGTTATCATCGCTGCGGTAGTATTAATGCCAGAAGGGTTAGCTGCTTTAACTGCGGCAAGCCGTAACAGATTACAAACAAGCGTAAACTTAGCCTTAGGTTCAGCATTAGCCAGTATCGGTTTAACTATTCCGTCTGTTGTTATTGTATGTCTAATGTACGACATCAATATGGTATTAGGTTTAGACTGGAAATCAATGGTACTACTTGCATTATCTACCTTTGTGGTAATGGTCTCGCTCAACCACGGACGTTCTAATATGCTCTACGGTATCGTGTTATTGGTAAACCTAGCCGCATATGTTTTTACAGTGATTGTGCCTTAGGGTGCCAACTTGAAGTGTAGAAGATCAGAGAAAATCTGATCTTCTACATATAATTTACATATCTAATAATTATTCTTTAATTGACTTAATTGCCTCTTCCGTAGCTGGTGTACAACGAGTACCTGCTCTGTTACACCCTAGTTTTGTGGATCCAAAAACGCCATGATAATCTTTCATTTCACCACTAGTTGTATAGAATGTTCCGCCAATATCTTGTGCAGCAGAACCGAAAAACGCTCCTTTTACTAGTGTGTCATCTTTATTTCCATCAAACGAGTTGCCTTTAATCTGTCCAAATAATCTAAATTTGGTATTTTCGCCTTCTGAAAGTTTAATATGAACTTCTTTATTACTGAAATCTGCGATAGCTTTTGAGTCAAGTTGGTTATACTCATTGTCTTTACCATAGAATGCAAACCCTGAATACTCAAACACACCTGAATCTGGCATTGGTTTTAGCTCTTGACCTTGTAAATGTCTATCACCATTTTGACCATAATACAAATGAATATAAGGAGACTGAATGGTTTCTTTTTCCGGAGTTAAATGACCTTGTACAAACAATGAACTTTTACCATCTTTAGTTATATAGCCATACCGTAATTGAGCAAATTCAGTTCTAAATGCTCCTCCTTTAGGTAAACTTCCTACCATTCCAACTTTTTGATCATTTTCTCCCGTAAGTGTTTTAACTTCAAAGTTTGTTGGATATGTTTTCTTATATTCGACAATTTCATTTGGAGAATACAATACAAATTTATGACCATCTATCGTTATCTCATTGAGTTCAATATTATCCTTTGGCAGATCATAATTAACTAACATACCATTTTCATATGAAAATAATTTTCCACTAACATAGCTGAAGTTCTTCTTGAAATCTTGTCTTGTTGAATCACCTATTGTATTAGTATTATCTTTATTAATAGTACCCTCTCTTAGGAATGTTCCAGAAGATTCAAATCCTTTAGTAATTTCGATTGTATTTTTTCCAATACGAGATTCTTCAGATTGTGGAGTATCTTCAGCTTTAGGAGTTTCTTCAGCTTTAGGGGTTTCTTCAGCTTTAGGGGTTTCTTCAGCTTTAGGGGTTTCTTCAGCTTTAGGGGTTTCTTCAGCTTTTGTTGCTTCTTTGGCTGCATTATTCACCGGATTAGACGTTGCTGTGGTATGAGATGTTTGATTATTAGGTTTATCTGATACACAAGCAGTAATTGCAACTACACAAGTAGTTGCAAGAAGACTTAAACGTAATTTTTTCATAATTTCTCCAGAATGATATTTTTGTAAATATAATTAAAGTAATGTCAACCATTGTATCACCTATGTTACAAAACACCAACAAAAATGATATTTATTTTCATTTAAAACCAATATGCCAAATATTCTTTCTACTATGAGAATTTTGCGTCCTTTAGGGGCTTTGCTATAATCGCTTGGTATTTTTTAAACAGAATAAAAATTATGGGATTATTTGAGTCAATTTTAAGCATTATTTTGCTGATTATTATCAGTGCGATTATTTCATCGGGCGAGATTTCACTCGCTGGAGCGAGAAAGTTGAAGTTACAGCAGATGGCAAATGAGGGCGATTTACGCGCTAAGAAAGTCTTAGAACTTCAAGAACAGCCAGGACAATTTATTACCGTTGTACAAATTGGGCTAAATATGGTTGCTATTTTAGGTGGTATGATTGGTGAGGGACAAATTACGCCCTATGTCTATACATTTTTGTCTAAGTATAGCCAAGCGGAATGGCTAGAAAGTGTCTCTTCTTGGCTATCCTTTGCTTTGGTTACGATGTCTTTTATTGTATTTGCTGATTTAATGCCAAAACGAATGGCAATGGCAAACCCTGAAAAAGTGGCAGTAAAAATGGTGAGAATTATGACTTTCAGCATTTTCTTATTCAAGCCATTAGTTTTGTTATTCGACAGCTTAGCCAATGGGTTATTCCGTATTTTGCGTATTTCAACGATTCGCCAAGAGAGTATGACCCCAGAGGATATTATTGCGATTGTCGATGCAGGAGCTGAAGCTGGGGTGTTAAAAACACAGGAACATTATTTAATTGAAAATATTTTTGATATGCAGCAACGAACGGTAACATCAACAATGACAACCCGTGAGCATATTGTCTATTTAGATAAATCCTTTACCCGTCAGCAAACCTTAGAAACCTTACAGCAAAATTCGCATTCTAAATTATTGATTACCGATGGCAGCCTTGACAAAATTATCGGCTATGTTGAATCACACACGCTATTAACGCTCTATTTGCAACAAGATATTGTTTCGCTGACGGATAATCGAGTACTACGCAAGGCACTTTATATTCCAGACACGCTTTCGCTTTATGAAGTGCTTGAGTTATTCAAATCGTCAGGGGAAGATTTTGCGGTTATCATCAATGAATATGCACTTGTGGTGGGTATTGTAACTCTAAATGACGTAATGAGTATTGTAATGGGGGAGCTGGTTTCTAATGAAGAAGAGCAGATTGTTCGCCGAGATGAAGATTCGTGGCTAATTGATGGCTCAACACCATTAGAAGATGTAATGCGTGCATTGAATATTGAAGCATTCCCAAATCAAGAAAATTACGAAACAATCAGTGGATTTATGATGTATATGTTACGAAAAATCCCGAAAAAGACTGATTTTGTGCTATTTGAACAGTATAAATTTGAGATTATTGACACCGAGAATTTTAAAATCGATCAACTGATGGTGTCTCTACGCAAAGACATTAAAGCGGAGGAATAATGGCAATTACTTTATATCATAATCCTAAATGTAGCAAATCGCGTGAAACTTTGGCACTTATACAACAAGCAGGTATTGAGCCGATTATTGTTGAGTATCTTAAAACGCCCCTTTCACAAGAAACAATTCAAAGGCTAATTCAAGAAAGTGGCATTTTATTACAAGACGCATTACGCACAGATGTTGATGAATATACTCAACATATTGTTGGAAAAAACCTTTCAGACGATGCCATTATTCAGTTAATGGCACAATATCCAAGATTATTGAATCGCCCTTTTGTAAGCGGAGAGAAAGGTACAAAATTTTGCAGACCACCAGAGTTGGTAAAATCGTTGCTTTAACATTTACAAAATATTTAACGAAACAGACCGCTTGAATGCAACAAGCTAAGGGAAATAATGAAAAACATTCTGCTACTTAATGGACCAAACTTGAATATGTTAGGTAAAAGAGAGCCACAAATTTATGGTTCTCAAACATTGTCTGATATTGAACAACATTTACAACAACTGGCTAAACAACAAGGTTTTCAGCTTGATTATTTTCAAGCTAACGGCGAAGAACCGCTCATAAATCGTATTCATCAAGCATTTGGAAAGGTTGATTTCATTATTATTAACCCTGCCGCATTTACGCATACTAGTGTGGCTTTGCGTGATGCTTTATTAGCAGTGGCAATTCCATTTGTTGAAGTACATCTCTCCAATGTTCACGCTCGCGAACCATTCCGCCACCACTCTTATCTAAGTGATATTGCCAAAGGAGTCATTTGTGGACTAGGTGCAAAAGGCTATGAATATGCATTGGATTATGCAATTCAATCCCTGAATAAAGCATAGTACTCATATTTCCTATTTAAAAGATAGGTGCAATGGATAAACCAGCAACCATTTTGTCCATTTCACCCAAAAAAATTGCTAGCCTAATTTAATTAGGCTAGCAATTTTTAATTTGTAGATAAATATTAGGAACTAACCGTTCTGTTTTTCTACTTGGTTAAATTCAAGCTCAACAGGGGTTGCACGTCCGAAGATTGACACAGACACTTTCAAGCGACCTTTTTCATAATCCACTTCTTCCACAGTACCATTAAAGTCTGCAAATGGGCCTTCAGTAACACGAACTTCTTCACCTGGTTGAAATTCTTTTCTATGGCGTGGCTTGTCCGCTGTTTCTTGTACTCGATTAAGAATACGTTCAGCTTCTTTTTGGCTGATTGGTGCTGGTTTATCTGCTGTACCACCGATAAAACCCATTACACGCGGAACACTTTTTACTAAGTGCCAAGTGTCATCATTCATTTCCATTTGAACTAATACATAACCAGGAAAGAATTTACGTTCCGTTTTACGGCGACGACCAGCCACATTTTCAACCACTTCTTCGGTTGGGACAAGCACTTCGCCGAACTGATCTTGCATATTATGAAGTTTAATATACTCACGCAAAGTCATTGCTACTCGTGCTTCAAAACCTGAAAAGGCTTGTAATACATACCAGCGCATTCTCTTTGCTTCTTTGGTTTCTAGTTCGATTTCGCTCATTTTAGAACCTCAAATTTGTTAAGAATGTAATGATTGAAACAATCAAAGAATCAATGCCCCATAAAGCTAATGCAACAACTAAACAGATAGCACCGACAATCAATGTTGTTTGTGTTGTTTCAGGGCGAGTTGGCCACACGATTTTACGCAATTCTTGACGAGAATCTTTGATAAAACCAATTGCTTTTTGACCTTGGTTAGTAATTGCAGCTAATCCAACACCGACAACCAATAAAGCAACTAATAACAATACGCGTACAATCAATGAAAAATGGCTTGCGAAATAGACATTGCCGATTGCAGCTACGGCAATACACGCAATAGATAAAACCCATAAAGCACTGTTTACGCCTTTACTTTTCACACCCTTGTTTTCAATCTGTTTAGGGTTATTTTGTTGATTTTCTTTAGACATAGACAACCTAGATTTGTTAATAAAATAGAACGTTCAAATTTTAAAGCGTGCAATTCTAGCATTTTATTGCTCACTTGCCACGATCTTTTATAAAATTTGTTGTATTTACTCTTTTGAATGCTCCTATGGTTTGGAAAAAGAGTACTTGCTCTAAATAGAGTTAAAGTATAATGACCTAAAAATAATATCTTTATCTATCAAAAAACACGCTTTATATAACTATAACCCAATGAAAAATATAGAAAATTCTCAACAACATACGCCAATGATGGCGCAATATCTCCAACTCAAAGCACAAAATCCAGATATTTTGTTGTTTTATCGTATGGGAGACTTTTACGAGCTTTTTTATGATGATGCCAAAAAAGCGGCCGCATTGTTGGATATATCCTTAACCAAGAGAGGACAATCCGCAGGTGAGCCAATCCCAATGGCGGGGGTGCCTTATCACGCAGTAGAAGGTTACTTGGCTAAATTAGTTGCTTTAGGGGAATCCGTTGCAATTTGTGAACAAGTGGGGGATCCGAATACCAGTAAAGGCCCTGTGGAACGTAAAGTTGTTCGCATTGTTACACCTGGCACTGTCAGTGATGAAGCGTTACTTCCAGAGCGTCAAGACAACTTAGTTGCCTGTGTTTATCAAGAAAAAACAACCTTTGCTCTCGCAACCCTAGATATGACATCAGGGCGTTTTTTAATTAGTGAATTAGCTAATAAAGAAACATTATCTGCCGAATTACAACGAACACAACCAGCAGAAATTCTTTATCCTGAAGATTTTGCTGAAATGTCGATTCTTGAGCATTACAAAGGCTTACGCCGCCGTCCTATATGGGAGTTTGAACTTGTTACGGCTATTCAACTGCTCAATCGTCAATTTGGCACACAAAACCTAACGGGCTTTGGTGTTGAAAAAGCGGTTGTTGCTTTATGTGCTGCTGGTTGTTTACTTCATTACGCACAAGAAACACAACGAACAGCACTTCCGCATATCAATGCCATTCATCTTGCTCAAAATAGCGATACTGTTTTGCTTGATGCAGCAACTCGACGTAATTTGGAGCTAACGACCAACCTTGCAGGTGGTGTAGAAAATACCCTTGCTTCAGTCCTTGATAAATGTGTTACCCCAATGGGTAGTCGCTTACTCAAACGTTGGATTCACCAACCTATTCGAGATGTGGTTAAGCTAACTAATCGTCAGCAAATTATTCTTGCTTTGCAAAAAAACGAGCGAATCGAACCGCTTCAACCGTTGTTACAACAAGTGGGAGATATGGAGCGGATTTTAGCTCGCGTGGCGTTGCGTACTGCTCGCCCACGAGATTTAACTCGTTTGAAAACTGCCTTGGTTCAAATTCCAGAAATTGCAAAATTTTCACAAAATCTTACCGCTTGTTTAGATCAAACTTTACAGCAAATAGGTGATTTCACATCTCTCCAACAATGCCTTGAAAAAGCCTTAGTTGAAAATCCACCACAGCTTATTCGAGATGGGGGGGTGATTGCCACAGGTTATAATGCAGAGCTAGATGAATGGCGTTCGCTTGCAGAAGGTGCAACCCAATATCTTGAAGATTTAGAAACTCGTGAGAGAGAAAAAACAGGCATTGATACGCTAAAAATCGGTTTTAATGCGGTACATGGTTACTATATTCAAATTAGTCAAGGGCAAGCACATCGAGCCCCGATGCACTATGTTCGCCGTCAAACACTCAAAAATGCGGAACGCTATATTATCCCTGAGTTAAAAACCTATGAAGATAAGGTGCTAAAAGCGAAAGGGGCATCACTGGCACTTGAGAAACAACTTTATGATGAACTGTTTGATCTGCTCTTGCCACATCTTGCTCAATTACAGCTTGCGAGTTTAGTACTAGCTGAACTTGATTTGCTGACAAATCTTGCGGAAAGAGCGGAAAATCTCAACTATGTAATGCCGACCTTTACATCACAGAGAACGATCAATATTAAAGGCGGTCGCCACCCCGTAGTTGAGCAAGTGTTGAAAACCCCGTTTATTGCTAACCCTGTTTATCTTAATGCTCAACGCCATTTATTGATTGTAACAGGGCCGAATATGGGCGGGAAAAGCACTTATATGCGTCAAATAGCCTTAATTACTTTAATGGCGTATATCGGCAGTTTTGTACCCGCAGAGAGTGCGGAAATTGGACCGATTGATCGCATCTTTACTCGAATTGGGGCATCAGATGATCTTGCTTCTGGGCGTTCGACTTTTATGGTTGAAATGACGGAAATGGCAAACATTCTTCATCAATCAACGGAAAATAGCCTTGTCTTAGTTGATGAAATTGGGCGTGGTACATCAACCTACGATGGCTTATCGCTTGCTTGGTCTTGTGCGGAATGGTTGGCGAAGAAAACCCAATCACTAACACTGTTTGCTACTCACTATTTTGAATTAACCAGTTTACCTAATCAGCTGAAAGGTGTTGCAAACGTCCACTTAGATGCGTTGGAGCATAATGACACCATTGCTTTTATGCACAGTGTGCAAGAGGGTGCAGCGAGTAAAAGTTACGGCTTGGCTGTGGCCGCTTTAGCAGGCGTGCCAAAACAGGTGATTCAATTAGCGAAACAAAAATTAGCTCAACTTGAGCAATTATCACAACAAACAGCTCAACTCAACGAGCCCCCCCAACAAGATTTGTTGTTTGGTACTCATTTGCAAAATTCAGCGGAAATCTCACCGCTTGTAGCACCTTCAAAAGTTGAATTGGCTTTGAAAGAGATTGACCCAAATGAGCTTACGCCTAAACAAGCGTTGGAAGTACTGTATAAGTTAAAAGAGTTAATTTAACAGACATAAAAAAGCCCTAGTTTCTTCAGAAACCAGGGCTTTGTAAACATAAAACTACTCTTCGTTATCGCTATCAAAACCTGCATTTAATAACGCGGCTAAGTTTTGAGTTGCTTCATCAGCAATAAAACTTTGTGTTTCAGCTTCAATATCTTCTGCTGTTGCAAAAGATGATGCTGCCGTTTCTAATGCCACGATTTCATCATTATTTACACGTTTTTTCGAGCGGTTTTGGTGATACGCAAAACCTGTACCCGCAGGGATTAAACGACCTACGATTACGTTCTCTTTTAAGCCACGTAATTCATCACGTTTACCTGCAACCGCTGCTTCGGTTAATACGCGGGTTGTTTCTTGGAACGATGCTGCTGAAATGAATGACTCCGTTGCAAGAGATGCTTTGGTAATACCAAGCAATTCACGTTCAAATTCAACAAGCGGCTTACCTTCTTCAGCACGTTTGCGGTTCACAATCTTAATGCGTGAAACTTCAACTTGTTCACCTTCTAAGAATTCTGAATCGTAAGCATTGGTAATCACTGCCTTACGCAACATTTGACGAACAATAACTTCGATATGTTTATCGTTAATTTTTACCCCTTGTAAGCGGTAAACTTCTTGTACTTCATTAACGATGTAGTCAGTAACGGCGTGAACACCACGTAAACAGTATCCAAGTTCCTATTAAATCTATACCTTTATATGCTGTTGTATCGTGATATAGAATATATCGGATTTCTAATTATAAAAAAATATAGTCTATCTAATCCGATAGCAATGCACTAAATCTATTCACAAAAATTTATTTTCACAATTCAAATTAAGTATCTTATAAAGAACAAAAACATTCCTGAATAATATATTGAAAAAAAACAAACAAAGTAATATATAGTTTCCACACCAATAAAAGGAGATATTATATATAGTGCATAGAAAATATACTTAACTCTAATAAATGGTAAAGTTCTAATATTCTGTTGATTCAAATAAACCACCAATATAATGAAAGCAATATAGCTGCTAGCATATAATAACGATGCTATATTATCTACATTATAGAAATACATAGCTGATGCTGTTAATAAAACCACACCAAGTTGGTCACAAATAATATCTATTACACTCCCATTTTCACTTGCTGTATTAGTATATCTAGCAATCCCACCATCAACCGCATCAAAAAACAGATAAAAGAATAAAAAAATTGCAACCAGCCAATAATATTTAAATGGATTGATTACACAAGCGATAACTAGGAATATAACTCCAATAAATGAAGCCTTGTTTTTAGAAATCTGGTTATTTACACAAAAAACAATTATATTTCTTAAGATTCTATCTCGAAAATCAGCAAAATTTCTTTGTTTAAGTCTTTCTTCTTGATTAAAGTAATCCATATTAAAACTCACAAGTTACAACCAATGGATAGTGGTCAGACCCTAACCTAGATAGGGTATATTCCTCTCGAATCTCAATTGATTTTGAAAACAAAACCCAATCTAACTTTCCAGTAAAATAAATAGTAGTATTAATATTTCTACCAGAATTAAAATGGGAGTTATTCAATAACAGCTTTGATTCATTTACTTTATATTCCTGATGATCATATCCAAACAGCCCACCAAAGAGAATTGAAATTGGGAATTTAGAGAAAGTATTCAAATCCCCAGACAAAATAAAATACTCAGTATCAATATTAGATAAAATACCTAGCAGCTGCCGTTCTCTTATCTTTGGAGAAGTAGCATACTGCAAATGACAATTTATCAATGTAACTGGCTTTTCATGAAGTAAGATAATAATCTTGCTATATTCTATGTCGATAGATCGACTAACCATCTTATACAATGGAGAAATAACAGATTTTAATTTTCTACTTTCTTGAAATAGGAGACTACTGATAATATCTTTTTTGACTAATGTAACTAAATAATACTCTTTCCTCTTTGTAAATGAATAGAGAACTTCTTTTGCTATATAAAAATGATAACCATCAAACTTATCTTTGATAAGCTCTAAATTCAAATCATTTATTTCTTGAAGAAAAAGAATATCAAATCTCCTATCTAATAAATGTTCGAGAATAGATTTATCAAATAGATTATTACGATTGGCATTCCAAGTAATAATTCGTAACTGAGTATTTTGCATAGAATTCCTAATAATCTACATAAAAATAGGCTATCCAATCTCAACCATTAACGTTTAGGTCCAGTACGGCAATCGTTTGGAAAATCGTGATAGCGAATGCAATAAAACTCACCATCTCGAAGCTCTAATTCAGCCCAACCTCTTATCCCACCATTATAGGTATAATTCACTCGATATTTAGTTTTTAAACCACTTGGAGATTCCCATACAGAGTTCCTAACTAGCTCTGCACTTCCTCTATCATAACGGTTAAAAAACCAACTTCTTGAATCATCTTCAATAATCTGATCAGCAAATCTTTCACAATCGTATTTACTACAGAAATTTTCAGCTAATGTTAAAGATGAAATACCCATTAAAGAGAATGCGATAAATAGTGCCTTCTTACTCATAAAATACCCTCATATATAAGTTAACCTTTTTATTTATGTTATACTTTAAGCTATTTCCTAACCACTAACTCACAGAACCAATTAAAACTCTTTGAGAACTAAAACGGCACTTTTGGAGTAATTTATGAAATCCCACAAAAAAGTAAAACTAATGAGAGAAATGAATCAATGGACTCAAGAAGATATGGCTGAGAAGTTGAATATGTCTGTGACAGGCTATGCAAAAATAGAAAGAGGCCAAACTAATGTAAGTTTGGAAAAACTAAAACAGATTGCAATGGTATTTAATATAAATGTTGCACAACTCTTAGATGATAATGCAACCCCTGTATTGTGCTCTATTGGAGATAATCATTCAAATTACACAAACTACTTTGGTATGAATGAAGCATTAGTAGCAGAAAACCAACGCCAAAAGTTAGAATTAGAGTATAAAAACCAATTATTACAACAAAAAGAAAACGAAATCTTAGCTTTAAGAAAAGTTATATCACTACTAGAAAACGCATCTTAAACAGAGCCCCGAACTTTCGTTCGGGGCTTCTCTTCATTATCTAATAACTACTCTTCGTTATCGCTATCAAAACCTGCATTTAATAACGCGGCTAAGTTTTGAGTTGCTTCATCAGCAATAAAACTTTGTGTTTCAGCTTCAATATCTTCTGCTGTTGCAAAAGATGATGCTGCCGTTTCTAGTGCCACGATTTCATCATTATTTACACGTTTTTTCGAGCGGTTTTGGTGATACGCAAAACCTGTACCCGCAGGGATTAAACGACCTACGATTACGTTCTCTTTTAAACCACGTAATTCATCACGTTTACCTGCAACCGCTGCTTCGGTTAATACGCGAGTTGTTTCTTGGAACGATGCTGCAGAAATGAAAGATTCTGTAGCAAGAGATGCTTTGGTAATACCAAGCAATTCGCGTTCAAATTCAACAAGCGGCTTACCTTCTTCAGCACGTTTACGGTTCACAATCTTAATGCGTGAAACTTCAACTTGTTCACCTTCTAAGAATTCTGAATCGTAAGCATTGGTAATCACTGCCTTACGCAACATTTGACGAACAATAACTTCGATATGTTTATCGTTAATTTTTACCCCTTGTAAGCGGTAAACTTCTTGTACTTCATTCACGATATAATCGGTTACTGCGTGTACACCACGTAAACGTAAAATGTCGTGTGGCATTTCTGGACCATCTGAGATCACATCACCACGTTGTACCATTTCGCCTTCAAATACGTTGAGCTGACGCCATTTTGGAATCATTTCTTCGTATGCTTCGCCTTCTGCTGGTGTGATCACTAAGCGGCGTTTTCCTTTGGTTTCTTTACCAAATGAAACGATACCTGAGATCTCCGCAAGAATAGCTGGTTCTTTTGGTTTACGAGCTTCAAATAAATCCGCAACGCGTGGAAGACCACCCGTAATATCCTTAGTTGCCGTAGATTCTTGTGGAATACGAGCTAATGCTTCACCCACTGAAATTTCCGCACCGTCATTTAAGGTTACAATAGCTTTACCTGGTAAGAAATACTGTACTGCCGTATCTGTTCCTGCGATAAAGATATCATTACCTTGTGCATCAACCAGTTTTAATGCTGGACGTAGATCTTTACCTGCAGTTGCACGTTCACCCACGTCTTGTACTACCACTGATGATAAGCCAGTTAATTCATCGGTTTGGCGTGTTACGGTTAAACCATCAACCACATCGCTAAATTTAATGAAACCACTTACTTCAGAAATGATCGGCATCGTATGTGGATCCCAGTTCGCAACGACTTCGCCAACATTCACTTCTGCACCATCACCTTTTGAAAGCACCGCACCATAAGGAACTTTATAGTTCTCTTTAGTACGACCAAAGGCATCAACAACGGTTAATTCGGTATTACGAGAAGTTAAAACAATTTTACCTTCTTTGTTGGTTACAAATTTAGCGTTAGTTAATTTTAAAGTACCTGCATTTTTAACTTGAATACTTGACTCTTTCGCTGCCGCAGATGCCGCACCACCGATATGGAACGTACGCATCGTTAGCTGTGTACCTGGTTCACCGATTGATTGTGCTGCAATAACACCGACTGCTTCACCTTGGTTAATCAAGTGACCGCGAGCTAAGTCACGTCCGTAACATTTCGCACAAACGCCGAAGTCTGTGTTACAGGTTACTACTGAGCGAACTTTAATCACATCAACGGATTCTGCATCGATCACATCACACCATTTTTCATCAATTAAGGTGTTGCGTGGGATTAATACTTCATCTGTACCTGGTTTTAACACATCTTCTGCTGCCACACGTCCTAACACACGCTCACGCAATGGTTCTTTAACATCACCACCTTCGATGAGTGGGGTCATTACGATACCTTCGTGGGTGCCACAATCATCTTCAATGATAACTAAATCTTGTGCCACATCAACTAAACGGCGAGTTAAGTAACCAGAGTTTGCTGTTTTTAACGCAGTATCCGCCAAACCTTTACGCGCACCGTGGGTTGAAATAAAGTACTGAAGAACGTTCAGACCTTCACGGAAGTTTGCCGTAATTGGTGTTTCGATGATTGAGCCATCTGGACGAGCCATCAAACCACGCATACCCGCTAACTGACGAATCTGAGCCGCAGAACCACGAGCTCCTGAGTCCGCCATCATAAAGATGCTGTTGAATGATGCTTGTTTTTCTGGATTACCTTCACGGTTAAGTACTTCTTCCGTTGATAAGTTTTCCATCATCGCTTTCGCAACACGTTCGTTTGCTGCTGCCCAAATATCGATTACTTTGTTATAACGCTCACCTGCGGTTACAAGACCTGAGTTAAATTGTTCTTGGATCTCTGCAACTTCTGCTTCTGCTGCTGAAATAATGCTGTATTTTTGCTCTGGAATAACCATATCATCAATACCAACAGAAGAACCTGAACGAGCAGCGTAGGCAAAACCTGTGTACATAATTTGGTCAGCAAAGATAACCGACTCTTTCAAACCTAAACGGCGGTAGCTTTCGTTAATCAATTTAGAAATCGCTTTTTTACCTAAGGTTTGGTTGAACAATTTGAATGGCATACCTTTTGGTGCAATCATCCATAAAATTGAACGGCCGATGGTGGTTTCCACTAAATTGGTTGAAGCAACAAACTCTCCTGCTTCATTTTTCTCATATTCTGTTACACGAACTTTTACTCGAGAATGTAATTCTGCTTGCCCTGTACGATAAGCTTTTTCTGCTTCACGTGGGTCTAAGAAATACATTCCTTCACCTTTACCATTTACTTTCTCACGGGTCATATAGTACAAGCCTAATACAACGTCTTGAGATGGTACGATAATTGGATCACCGTTTGCTGGTGAAAGCACGTTATTGGTTGACATCATTAACGCACGAGCTTCAAGTTGAGCTTCTAATGTTAATGGTACGTGAACCGCCATTTGGTCACCGTCGAAGTCCGCGTTGAACGCCGCACAAACGAGTGGGTGTAACTGGATCGCTTTACCTTCAATCAATAACGGCTCAAACGCTTGAATACCTAAACGGTGAAGCGTTGGTGCACGGTTAAGAAGGATTGGGTGTTCACGAATAACTTCAGCCAAAATATCCCATACGATCGGATCTTCACGCTCTACCATTTTCTTCGCTGCTTTAATGGTTGATGCGATACCACGACTTTCTAATTTTGAATAAATAAATGGACGGAATAATTCCAACGCCATTTTCTTCGGTAAACCACATTGGTGTAAACGTAAGTACGGACCTACGGTAATTACAGAACGACCAGAATAATCTACACGTTTACCTAATAAGTTTTGACGGAAACGACCTTGTTTACCTTTGATCATATCGGCAAGCGATTTTAATGGACGTTTGTTAGAACCAGTGATTGCACGACCACGACGACCATTATCTAATAACGCATCAACAGACTCTTGTAACATACGTTTTTCGTTACGCACGATAATATCTGGTGCAACTAAATCTAATAAACGTTTTAAACGGTTATTACGGTTAATAACACGACGATATAAATCGTTTAAGTCTGATGTTGCAAAACGGCCACCATCAAGTGGAACTAATGGACGTAAATCTGGTGGAAGAACAGGTAATACAGTCATTACCATCCATTCAGGTTTATTGCCTGATTGAATAAATGCTTCTAACAGTTTTAAACGTTTAGTGATTTTCTTGCGTTTAGTTTCAGAGTTAGTTTCTTGTAATTCTTCACGTAATAACTCACATTGATGCTCTAAATCTAAATCTTTTAATAGGGCTTGAATACCTTCCGCACCCATTTTTGCATCAAATTCATCGCCCCAACGCTCTTCAGCATCTAAGAATTGTTCTTCGGTTAATAACTGATTTTTTTCTAAATCAGTCATACCCGGTTCGATAACTACATAGCTTTCAAAATAAAGCACACGTTCAATATCACGCAGTGGCATATCTAAAATCAAACCGATACGGGACGGTAATGATTTTAAGAACCAAATGTGTGCAACAGGACAAGCTAATTCGATATGTCCCATACGGTCACGACGAACTTTAGTTTGTGTAACTTCTACGCCACATTTTTCACAAATTACACCACGGTGTTTTAAACGTTTATATTTACCACAAAGACATTCGTAATCTTTTACCGGCCCGAAAATACGTGCACAGAAAAGACCATCACGCTCTGGCTTAAAGGTACGGTAGTTGATGGTTTCAGGTTTTTTTACTTCACCGAAAGACCAAGAACGGATCTTATCTGGTGATGCTAAACCAATTTTAATTACATCAAAATCATCACTTGATTTTGATTGTGCTTTTAAAAACTTAACTAAGTCTTTCACGTTTTTGCCCCTGATTTGAGGTTTTTGTTCTTGATATGGCTAACTTAAAATGGAGAGCCATTTCAACTGAAAATCTTTGGTTGTAAGCGGTCATTTCTTGCAAATTTTTTGCGAAATCTGACCGCTTGTTGTGATCAAATTCTCCCCTCGCTTACGGGGGGAGTACCGCCACAGGCGGGGAGGGGGGCTTTCCCCCTACCCCCTTGCTTCGCAAGGGTACTTCCCCCGTAAACGGGGGCAGAATTTTAATCTACGCTTCGTCCAACTCCATATCGATCGCTAATGCACGAATCTCTTTCGTAATTACGTTGAAAGATTCTGGCATTCCTGGTTCCATATAGTGTGTACCGTCCACGATGTTTTTATACATCTTCGTACGACCGTTCACGTCATCGGATTTAACTGTGAGCATTTCTTGTAAGGTGTAAGCTGCACCATACGCTTCTAATGCCCAAACCTCCATCTCACCGAAACGCTGACCACCGAACTGTGCTTTACCACCAAGTGGTTGTTGGGTAACAAGACTATAAGAACCTGTTGAACGAGCGTGCATTTTGTCATCAACTAAGTGGTTCAATTTGAGCATATACATATAACCTACGGTTACTGGACGCTCGAATTTCTCACCTGTACGACCATCATAAAGTGTAATTTGACCTGATGTAGGTAAACCACCAAGCTCTAATAACCCTTTGATTTCGCTTTCGTGAGCACCGTCAAATACTGGTGTTGCAAGCGGTAAACCTTTACGTAAGTTTTGAGCAAGTGTCATTACTTCTTCATCAGTAAACTTACTTAAATCAACCACTTGTGAACCGTGACCTAAATCGTATGCTTTTTGCATATATTCACGCAATTTCGCCACAGATTGTTGCTGTTTAATCATTGCATTGATTTGATCACCGATACCACGAGCCGCTAAACCTAAGTGAGTTTCTAAGATCTGACCGATGTTCATACGAGATGGAACACCTAATGGGTTTAATACGATCTCAACTGGCTGACCATTTTCATCGTACGGCATATCTTCAACTGGGTTAATTTTTGAGATAACCCCTTTGTTACCGTGACGACCCGCCATTTTATCTCCTGGTTGGATTTGGCGTTTTACTGCAAGATATACTTTCACTACTTTTAATACGCCAGGTGCTAAATCGTCCCCTTGAATGATCTTATTACGTTTGATCTCAAGTTTACGTTCAAACTCTTTGCGTAATTCTTCGTGTTGCTCTGCTAACTGTTCAAGCTGATTTTGTTTTGCTTCATCATCTAAGGTTTGCTCTAACCATTTTTCACGAGCAACTTTATCTAATGTTGCTTCAGAAACACCACCCTCGATGAGTAAATTACGCACACGAGTGAATAAACCCGCTTCTAAAATTTCTAACTCTTCGGTTAAATCTTTTTTCGCTTCACGTAATTGAATTTCTTCAATATCTTTGGCACGTTTATCTTTCTCTACGCCATCACGAGTGAAGACTTGAACATCAATAACTGTACCTGATGTACCATTTGGCACACGCAATGATGAGTCTTTTACATCTGATGCTTTTTCACCAAAGATTGCACGCAGTAATTTTTCTTCTGGTGTTAATTGCGTTTCACCTTTAGGGGTTACTTTACCCACTAAAATGTCGCCGCCTTTCACTTCTGCACCGATATAGACGATACCAGATTCATCTAGTTTGCTTAGTGCTGACTCACCTACGTTCGGAATATCTGCGGTGATCTCTTCTGCACCCAGTTTGGTATCACGAGCTACACAAGAAAGTTCTTGAATGTGAATTGTTGTGAAACGATCTTCTTGAACCACACGTTCAGAAACTAACATTGAGTCTTCGAAGTTATAACCATTCCAAGGCATAAATGCCACTCGAATGTTTTGACCTAATGCAAGCTCACCTAAATCTGTTGATGGACCATCTGCTAAAATTTCACCACGTTCAACTGGCTCACCTAATTTCACACAAGGGATTTGGTTGATACAGGTATTTTGGTTTGAGCGGGTATATTTAATTAAGTTATAAATATCAATACCTGCTTCACCTGCAACAGTTTCATCTTCATTAACTTTAACAACGATACGTGATGCATCAACGTATTGGATTGTACCACCACGTTTTGCGACAACTGCAACACCAGAGTCAAGAGCTACGGCTTTCTCAATACCAGTACCGACTAATGGTTTATCCGCACGCAATGTTGGAACTGCTTGACGTTGCATGTTCGCACCCATTAACGCACGGTTCGCATCATCGTGCTCAAGGAATGGAATTAACGCTGCCGCAACCGATACCACCTGCTGTGTCGAAACGTCCATATAATGAATTTCTTCTGGACGGTATAAACCCGACTCACCGTGTTCACCACGACAAGTTACATAGGTATCTGTAAAGCGGAAATCTTCGTCTAAGTTAGAGTTTGCCTGTGCGATAACATAGTTACCTTCTTCAATTGCAGAAAGGTATTCGATCTCTTCGGTTACTTGTCCATCAACCACTTTACGATATGGCGTTTCTAAGAAACCGTAGTCGTTGGTACGAGCATAAACAGAGAGTGAGTTGATCAAACCGATGTTTGGACCTTCAGGGGTTTCAATCGGACACACACGACCATAGTGAGTTGCGTGTACGTCACGCACTTCAAAGCCTGCTCGTTCACGAGTTAAACCGCCTGGACCTAACGCAGAAATACGGCGTTTATGTGTAACTTCTGAAAGCGGGTTGTTTTGGTCCATAAATTGCGAAAGCTGTGAAGAACCGAAGAACTCTTTCACTGCCGCAGAAATTGGTTTAGCGTTAATTAAATCTTGTGGTGTTACGCCATCTAAATCGCCTAATGAAAGACGCTCACGCACCGCACGTTCTACACGCACTAAACCGATACGGAATTGGTTTTCGGCCATTTCACCGACTGAACGAATACGACGGTTACCTAAGTGGTCAATATCATCAACTTCACCACGACCATTACGAATATCGATCAGTTTTTTCATCACACCGATGATGTCATCGTTGCTTAAAATACCACTACCTACACCTTCAGGAATATCTAAAGAGCGGTTGAACTTCATACGACCAACTGCTGAAAGATCATAGCGGTCAGTTGAGAAGAACATATTGTCAAATAAGCCTTCAGCAGCTTCTTTCGTTGGTGGCTCACCTGGACGCATCATACGATAGATTTCAACTAACGCACTTAAACGATCGCAAGTTGGATCTACTCGTAATGTTTCAGAAATATAAGCACCGTGATCAAGATCGTTAGTAAATAGCACTTCAATTTGGCTATAACCTGCTTGTGCTAATTTGGCTAATATCTCAAGGCTAATTTCGCTATTTGCTGGGCAAATCACTTCACCTGTTGAAAGATCAATATAATCTTTTGATGTCACACGACCTACGATGTACTCAGTTGGTACTTCGATTTGAGTAATATTATCTTTTTCTAATGCTTTGATATGACGAGCAGTGATACGACGACCACTTTCTACATAAACTTTGCCATTAGCTTCAATATCAAATGCCGCTGTTTCACCACGCAGACGCTCTGGCACAAGGGTCATCAATAATTTGTTATCGACAATATCAAAGACGATTTTATCGAAGAATAAATCTAAGATTTCTTCGGTTGTGTAACCTAATGCACGCAGAATAATTGTTGCTGGTAATTTACGGCGACGGTCAATACGTGCATATAAATTGTCTTTCGGGTCAAATTCAAAATCTAACCAAGAACCACGATAAGGAATGATGCGTGCGTTATATAGCACTTTACCTGATGCGTGGGTTTTACCTTTGTCAGAATCAAAGAAAACGCCTGGGCTACGGTGTAATTGTGAAACGATAACACGTTCAGTACCATTGATAACAAAGGTTCCGTTATCGGTCATTAAAGGGATTTCGCCCATATACACGCTTTGTTCTTTAATATCTTTTACCGTACCTGCCGCAGCTTCACGATCAAAGGTAACAAGACGAAGTTTTACGCGTAATGGTGCAGCATAGGTTGTACCACGAATTTGACATTCACGCACATCAAATACTGGCTCGCCAAGTTCATAAGAAACGTATTGTAATTCAGTCGCACCATTGTTACTTACAATAGGAAAGACTGAACGGAATGCCGCTTCTAAACCTTGCTGTCCTTCAGGATCTCTTTGGATAAATTTATCAAAAGAATCAAGCTGAATAGTTAATAGATAAGGTACGTTCAGAACTTGTGGACGTTTACCAAAGCTCTTACGGATACGCTTTTTCTCGGAATATGAGTATGCCATTGTTAGATAGCCTCTGATTTTTATTTTGGTTATTGAGTTCACAAACCGCCTTAACAAAGGCAGGAAGTGGCATTAAAAAAGGATACGAGATGCCGTTTTCTAATCAGGGAACAGGGGTCAAAAATCACTACCGCTCTGGCGTTTGATTAGGCGGAAAGCGGTTAGATAATTGCAAATTTTTGCAAAAAACATACCGCTTAAAATTTATATCAAACAGAAAAAACGACACAAATCTGTTTGATTTTTAAAGCACAAAATGGCTGATGGAAACCCATCAGCCAAAAATCGTACAAAATTAAGGGAGAAAATTATAGTCGATAGATGATTTTTTGTCAATCCTAGACCGTTATTCTCTCAACTATTACACTAAGGTAAACTGCGTTGCTTCCAACTGCTGTAAGCCAGCAATAGTTGCAAAGTGGATCGCATTATCTACTCCCGTATTTTCACCGTTATAACGTAATTCACCACTCGCTTGGTCATAGAATAAATGCTCGTTTAAATTACTCAGTTCAGTATTTAGTGCGGTGAAAATTACTTTAGATAATTGAATTTTATCTTCACCCGAAACAAAATCGGTAATAATATCGGCTTTACCATTTAAAGTACTCTCAAATACAAAAGTATCTTTTCCTGCTCCACCTGTTAGCGTATCAATGCCTAATCCACCGATTAACGTATCGTCGCCATCTAAACCGCTTAAAGTATTACCGACATCATTACCTCGAATAACATTATTTAAAGTGTTTCCTTTACCTTCTTTCGCTTTAGTGCCAATTAGGGTTAGGTTTTCAACGTTATCTTCTAAGTTACGGCTATAACTAATCAAGCTATAAATATGATCGCTACCTTCGTCCACGTTTTCGGTCACAACATCAGCGATATGATCAACCACATAAATATCATCACCTTGTTCACCGAACATCAGATCTATACCTTCTCCGCCGTTGATAAAGTCATTACCTAGTCCACCTTTGATGGTATCATCTCCTGTTCCCCCAAAGATTTGGTTATTGGCATTATTACCCGTTAAGGTATCGTCAAATGCAGAGCCAATTAAGTTCTCAATTTGTGTACCATAACCAATAAATGATTGACCTTCTTGGTAGTTGCTAAATGTAACTTGTTGTTTCCCATTAAAAGACGATGAGCCAAAATTAGCATTGCTCGCTAAATCAAAGTATTCATTCTTAGAATAGGTTGTTGGGTCTATACCTAGGAATTGCTTTTTCTTTTCTGTACCAACATAGTTCCACGAACCTGGGGTTAAATTAACGGTTACCCCTTCTTTTTCATTAGAGGCATCAAAGGTATCAACACCGTTACCATCCCAAATATATACATCACCATCAGCTGAACGAGCGTTATACTTTTTAAAGGTATAAACATCATTACCTGCACGATGTTCACGATTTACACCAAAGTGATAATGTAAATAAGCTAAATCGTATAGGCGTAAATCACGCATCTCTACAAACATTGGATTAGTATGATAAGACATATTAAAAAATTCACTGCTCATCTCAGGTTTATAAGTGGTACCCAAATGATCATCAACGTGATCCATATTAAGAGTATGTGTTATCTCGTGTAATGCTAGGTAAGAAAGATAATTTAGCCCACCATTTTTATAATGGTAATCTTTAGCAATATTCCAGATCAAGTTGCTTCCACTAAATGCAATAGCAGCTGCTACCTTCGCATAGCTTTGTAGCTCCCCAACCATTATTAATGTGCCTTTACGTCCACTAACATCTTGATAACTATCTACTTCCTCAAATTTTAAATTAGTATAACGAGCTATAGTATTATATGCTTCACGCATAATCTGTTTTAACTCGTCGTGTCCATCTAAACTTAAAGGGTTAGCACTCAGCTCTTTTCCTTCAAAGTTTGTCGCAAGTAAACTCGATAATTCACTTCCTTTCGCAAAATGGTATTTTATTGTCATTGGTGTCTCTTCACCACCTATACTACGACCATTGAGAAAACCATATTTCCAGTTATCTTTAAGTGACGTTGCCGCAATAGGGTAAAAGAAATTATAGTCTTTACTCGTGTGATCAGTTTTTCTATCATTGAGTAAAATCTCTTTATGCTGAGAAACAAACTTACTATCTGTTCCATTTTCAACAATATACCCTTCCGTATCCGTTACAATCTGGCTTCCTGTATTTTTTAAGGTTGCTGTCACTGTTTTTTGGGAATTTGCTCTTAATAGCTCGGTTGGAACATCGTGGCTAAAAGTTTTATCTTCTTTTACCTGCGTAGTAAAGGTTTGATTGCCAATTTTAATCTCAATCTCTGCCCCTGCTTTTGCTAAACTGCCTTTTACCACTCCGCTAATTTCTGTCGTTGCTGGCAGTTCTTTAACTTGATAGCGATTATCTGCTGTTTTTACCAAAGCATCACTTTCAAGTGTAAAGTTCTTAGCTGTTGGGGTTATATTTGTAGTGCTATCAATACTCCAAGACTTAGTTGCTTCATTATAAGTTTTGCCATAAATACGAGCATATTTATAAATAATATCATCTTCAAAGTTAATTGAGATCGCTTTACCTGCTAAGGTTTTTAACTCTTCGTTAGGAATATCCACTTGGAAAGTTTTAGTTTTACCGTTAAAACCTACTTTATAGGTTTTATCGCCAATCACCATATTCACAGTACGAATATTCTGAGCATTCTGCCCTTCGTTATACCAATCTCGTACTTGGTTATTTGCTGTTTTCCAACTATCAAATTCCGTAATAGAACCAGAAATACGCGTCATTTGGTTGGGGTTAAAAGTAAAATTCTCTCCAATTTTGGTAATATTAATTTCAGAATAAAGCTCAAGTTCATAATTTAAACTTGCTTCATCGGCATCTGCGGTATTACCTACTTGATCTTCTGCGGTATAATTCGCTTTGATTTTGCGTTCGAGAGATTTCAATCTCGCATCAGCCAAACTGGTATCACTCACTGTAACAGTAAGCTCAAATTTACCATCAACAACAGGCGCTTCAACTTCTTTCCAACCACTTGCACAAGCACTACAAGGACATTTTAGAATAACAGGGCGATTACCCTCACTATTCTCTACAAGACCTTTAATCGTCACAGATCCTTGTGCTTCTTCGGCATCAATCACATTATCATCAGCAATGCTTGTAATTGTTACCACAGGTTTTCCAATCACAGTATCTACTTGATAAAGGTGTTCTTGTTGGATTTCTGCTTGATTACCAACCTTATCTTCAGCTGAAATCTGTACCGTTAATTGATTTTCGCCTTGTTGGTTCGCCAAAGATTGCGTTGGAAGGGTTAAACGCCAGCTTTTATCTGCTTCATTCACTTCAGCAACTTTGGCTTCGCCATTTACCAATACTTTGATCACCACAGTGCCATCTTTTAAATCTGCATCAGCTGTGTAGCGACCTGATAACGTAATATCCTTGGAAGATTCTGCTTGGTTAATTACGTTGTCATCGGTAATCTTATCAATGCTTACACTTAGATTAAGTTCGATATCAACCGTAACAGCTCTAGTGGCTTCTGCCGTTACGCTATTATTTGCACTATCTTTTGTCAGCAAGCTAGCTGTAATATTTTTGTGATTCACTAAAGCGACAGTACTGACAGGCACACTAAATGTCAGTTGTTCTGTTAATACCGCTTCAACAACGGAGCCACCCACTTCTAAACGAATAACATCACCCGCTTTAGCCACTGAATTTTCTATATTGGTCACACTACCAGTGACTGTGATTGTTTCAGTTTTAGCTTCCACTGCATTGATTACATCATCTGTTGCAATCGCATCAATTTCAATCAAAGGTTTTGCAAGACTAGGTATATTATCTTTTTCAGCTTGAGGAATAACATTAATTACATTACTACCTTTTTCTTGTAAATCCACAACAGTATCAGGAATACTCTTCTTATTGGATTCCAGTTCAGGTAATGTGGACTTCTCACTTTCTGTATATTGATTTTTGCCTGTATGACTACGATGAGCAACAGTAAAAGCAGAACCCAATACCGCAGTAGTTGCTAAACCATAAATGGCAGCTTGAGATAAACCAATTGTAGTAACTTCACTAGCTAATACCAGTGAACTTTCCTTACTTGCTGTCGCTAAACTTGAAGATATATCTGATAGATACTGTGGGTTTTCAATCGGATAATGAGTGTAGTAATTTTCTAAAATAAGATTAGGTTCACTCGCTCCATCAATAGAAATAGCAAGATCTTGTTGGTTTAATTTAGTTGCATTAAATTCAACAAGTTCACCTTGCTCATTAAACAGTTGATATTTGGTATTATCCGATGCCTGAATTTTAATTGTTTGATTAGCTGGAATTTGTACTACTTTCTCAGTAGTTTGAGTAATAACTTTTAAACGATAAATTGACATAAATTTCTATAATTAAATAAGCTATGGTTAAATTATTAACCAACAGAAAGCGGTTAGATATGCTTGATAAATTGTAATTTTTAACTATTGCTCTTCTTGCATTTCTAGCCATATAAAAGCCCCATAAGGCAAATCACCTTATGGGGCATTGTTATGTTATGCTAAAGTCTAACGCTGTTCAATCCTTGGTCATTTAACCTAAAAATAAAGTAAATAGTGTCAATTTTATTTTTCCTTTGCAAAATAGTGGGATACATAAAAAAACTTCAAAGTTTTAACGGTTTTTAAAGAAATAAAACAATTAATTTACAAAAAATTACTTATTAAATCTCAACGAAATCTCACCAATAGCAAAAGGTTGAGTTTTATCACCTTGTTGGAGTAATAATTCGCCTTTTTCATTTACTCCCTGAGAAACACCAATGATTTCTTGGGTTGGGGTAATTAGTTTGACACTCTTTTGGTAGAAACAATCAAACCGATGCCAACGAGCTAAATAATTACTAAAAGAATGTTGTGGATATTCGTTTAAAGTTTTTTGTAGTGAATAGGCGAGTTGTGTAGCAAGTTGATTACGATCTAAATGGTAAGTAGAAAGATCTGCCCACGCTTGAGTAACAATGTTCGGATCAATCGTATTCATCGCAAGATTTAGCCCGATACCAATCACTAAATAAACACCAGAGCGATCTATTTTACTTTCAATTAAAATACCCCCCATCTTTTTCCCTTGATAATAGATGTCGTTGGGCCATTTAATCTGTATCTGCTCAACGCCAATCTGCTGAAATGTTTCAGCAATCACCAAAGCAACAACAAGACTTAAAGATGAGAGATTGTCATTCTGTTGCGGATAATGCCATAACATTGAGAAGTACAAATTTTGTCCTATGGGTGAGTACCACTGTCGCCCACGTCGCCCACGTCCTGCTGTTTGGCTTTCAGCAAGGCAAATTGAGCCAGATGGTAAAGTGTGAATCTGTTTCAAGAGAAATTCATTCGTTGAGTCAATTTCATCAAATACGAGAGCTTGTCCACAAAGCAGACCTTGTTGAATTTCAGCTTGATTTAGACGGATCATCGTGTAATTTCCTCACTATCCACTTCCCCTGTACGCCCTATAAAACGGACTTCTGGGTGAATTTCCACCCCAAATTTTTCACGCACTTTTTGGCGTACTGTTTTTGCCAACAAGACAACATCTGCACCAGTGGCATTTTGTTTATTGATAAGCACTAAAGCCTGCTGGGTATGTACTGAAGCTCCGCCAATTTGAAAACCTTTTAATTGGCATTGGTCAATTAGCCAACCAGCAGGAATTTTTACGGAACCGTCCGCTTGTGGATAGTGTGGCATCTGTGGGTAAGCGGTCTGAAGTTGTGAAAATTTTGCAAATGATATAATTGGGTTTTTGAAGAAACTACCCGCATTACCAAATTCATCAGGGTTAGGTAATTTTGCTGAACGCACCGCACAAACTTCATCAAAAATTTGTTGTGGCGTAACCGAATTAGTCTCAAACGAAGTTAAAGAGCCATAACTTAATACAGGTTGCCAATTTTTTGCCAGTTTTAAGCCTACTGACACAATCGCATAGTCATCTTTATATTGATGCTTAAATACACTTTCACGATAACCAAATTCACACTGTTGAGCTGTTAAGGTAAAGGTTTTTCCCGTACGCAATTCAACAACTTCTACAAAATCACACACTTTTTCAAATTCCACTCCATAAGCCCCAATATTTTGGATTGGTGCAGATCCAACACAACCAGGAATAAGAGCTAAATTTTCTAACCCTCCAATCTGTTTCGTTAATGTCCACTTAACTAGCTCGTGCCAATTTTCCCCACCTTGAATATGCAAATAGTGAAAATCCGCATCTTCTCGATGCTCAATACCTTTTAATTGATTGATCAATACTGCCCCTGCAAAATCCTCTAAAAATAGAACATTACTTCCTTGCCCGAGTAATAGCACAGGTTGGTTAGCTTGGTCAGCTTTTTGCCATTCAGCAATCAGCTCTGATTTATTGGTTACAGAAATAATAGCTGTTGCTTTAGCCGCTAAATGAAAGGTATGAAAAGAGTTTAAGCTGTGGCTCATAAAAACATCTCGTTATAAAAATAAAACCGCTTTAGTTTACCATCTTCTCTCTCTACTTGTGTAAAAGTACAATTATTTTCACACTATTTTGCAACTTTACTGCTTAAATATGCCATAATTTGCTCTCACATTGATAGGAGGAATTGATGAATATAAGAGACTTAGAATATCTCATTGCATTAGCTGAATTTAAACATTTCCGTAAAGCAGCCGATGCCTGTAATGTGAGCCAGCCGACACTAAGCGGTCAGATTCGTAAACTAGAAGACGAATTAGGTGCAGTCTTACTTGAGCGTACAAGCCGTAAGGTACTCTTCACCCAAGCAGGATTAACCCTTGTTGAACAAGCAAAAGCAGTACTTCGTGAAGTAAAAATTCTCAGAGAAATGGCAAGCAATCAAGGCAAAGATATGTCTGGTCCAATCTTAATTGGTGTTATCCCAACTTTAGGGCCTTATATATCGCCAATTATTTTACCTAATCTACAATCCCTATTTCCTGAATTGGAAATCTACATTTATGAATTACCAACCAATGAGTTACTAGAACAACTTGAATCAGGGCAACTAGATTGTGGTATTTTGTCTTTATCAAAAGAAACCGAACCCTTTATTGAAGTCCCAATTTTTAACGAAAAAATGTTGCTTGCTGTATCAACTCAACACAGCTGGGCAAAAGAAGAGAAACTAGATTTAGCTCACTTGCGTGATAAAGAAATGTTGATGTTAGACAATGGGCATTGTTTAAGAACACAAACAATGGATTACTGCCTATCTATTGGAGCGAAAGAAAACCGCCATTTTAGAGCAAATAGTTTGGAAACCTTACGTAATATGGTGGCTGCTAATATTGGTATTGCGTTGATGCCTGAATTAGCAACCCGTAATTTATCTATTCCGTCATTAACGTATATTCCCTTTGCAGATCCTGAACCATTTAGAAGTATTGGTTTAGTTTACCGCCCTGGTTCACCATTACGCTTACGTTATGAACGTTTAGCCAAAGAAATCCAACAAATTATAGCAGGTTATGAATGAGTATTGGCATTCGAGCAGTTCAAAAAGAGAAAACTCGCCGAGCTTTAGTTGATGCGGCATTTAATCAATTAACTGCGGAAAAAAGTTTCTCAAATTTAAGTTTACGAGAAGTTTCCCGAGAAGCTGGCATTGCCCCGACTTCATTTTACCGCCATTTTAAGGATATGGACGAATTAGGATTAGCAATGGTAGATGAATCAGGACTTATCCTACGTCAGTTAATGCGAAGAGCAAGAAAGCGTTTAGAAAATGGTGGTGGGGTTGTAGCGACCTCTGTTGAAACATTCTTCGAGTTTATAGAAGCACGCCCCAATATGTTCCGCCTATTATTGCGTGAGAGTTCTGGTACTTCGCAGGCATTCCGAACCGCTGCTTCTCGTGAAATTCAGCATTTTGTTGCTGAATTAGCAGAATATATTCAGACACGAAACCCAAACATTCATCGTGACTTAGCCTATGTAGAATCAGAAGGATTGGTTACGCTTGTATTTACAGCAGGTTCTCACGCATTGGATATGAATACGGAAGAACGAGCTAAACTAAAAAGACGCCTAATTATGCAGTTAAAAATGCTTGCTTCTGGTGCTGCACTTTACGCACAAATAAAAAAAGATGATAAATAAGGACAAAAAATGCAAAAAGCTACCATCGTCAGCCGTTTAATTAAAAATATTCTGCTTTTTGGAAGTCTATTTATTATTCTCAGTATCGTAATGGACTGGTATCGCAAACCTAGCCCACCCGCTCAGTTTGCCGAACAAGTACTTTATGATATAGAACAACAGCCTAAAGTTATTGCACAGTTAAGTCATAACAAACCGATGTTGCTCTATTTTTGGGGAAGTTGGTGTCAATTCTGCGATTATACATCGCCCGCCATTCAACAATTTGCGGAACAGGGTTATGAAGTTTTAGGTGTGGCACTTAAATCGGGATCAGATAATGATGTTAAACAATATCTCTCCCAAGAAAAGTATCGTTTTGCAACATTAAATGATCCAACTGGTGAATTCTCAAAGAGTTGGGATATTCAAGCAACCCCAACCATTTTGATGATTAAAGATGGTAAAATTATTAACCATACCACAGGGCTAACAAGCTATTGGGGACTGAAAGTTCGTCTGTGGCTAGCAGATTTTGCACAATAAGTAGTTATAAGTGCCGAGTTTCCATATCTATTTTGTATAATGAAAATATATAGAATATAACTGCAATACTCTTCATCTTTGATGTAAAAAATGCCAAAATTCTAATACTTTTTGTTATTTCATCGGGAATATTTATGAATAAAGTTTATATTGTACACGGCTATACCGCATCATCTGAAAAACATTGGTTTCCTTGGCTAGAAAAAGAATTAACAAAAATAGGAATAGATAGTATTCGATTAAATATGCCAGACTCAGATAACCCCCATTGTGACAAATGGCTGACATATTTAGAAAGCAACATAAAAATTGATGACAATACGATTGTTGTTGGGCATAGTTTAGGTTGTATTGCTCTACTTAATTTCTTAGCAAAAAATTATGAGAAGCCATTAGGTGCAATTTTTGTTTCCGGCTTTTATCAACCAATTAATACTTTACCAGAACTTACACCATTTTCTAATCTTTATGCTATTTTACCACCTTGTATGCCGTTTAAGTCCTACGTTATCGCTTCATTAGACGATAGCATTGTGCCACATACTTATAGTGACGAATTAGCAAAACATCTAAAAGCAGATTATATACGTTTACCTACAGGTGGACATTTTCTTGATAGAGAGGGTATAACCGAACTCCCGCTAGTTTTAGAGTTGATACAAAAATTATTAGACGGTAATTAAAACAAAGGCGGAATATATTTTCCGCCAAAGTATTTTATTTTCTTTCCCCTGTAATTCTACACCACTCTTCTTTTTCTTCAACAGGGTCAAGATTAAAGGCGTGTTGATAGGCTTCACACACTGATTCTGCTTGTGTCGCTAAAATACCTGATAAGCCTAAGTCGCCTTGCGATTTCACTAAGGTAATAATCTGTGGGGCGAGTTCTTTGAGTGGGCCTGCGAGAATGTTTGCCACAACCACATCAGCAAGCAAATCTTTTGGCTGATCTTTTGCAAGAAAGAGTTGTAATTTATCCGCTACCCCATTCGCCTCTGCATTGTTACGGCTAGCTAAAATAGCTTGTGGGTCAATATCAATACCAATTGCTTGTTTTGCACCTAATTTAAGTGCTGCAATCGCTAAAATTCCAGAACCACAACCAAAATCAATGACTGTTTTTCCTTGTAAATCAAGGCTATCTAACCAAGCTAGACAGAGAGCTGTTGTTGGGTGCGTACCTGTTCCAAAAGCAAGCCCTGGGTCGAGCATTACATTGACTGCAGTTGGATCAGGAATTTCACGCCAACTTGGGCAGATCCATAAGCGTTTGCCAAATTGCATTGGGTGGAAGTTATCCATCCACTCACGTTCCCAATCTTTATCTTCAATTTGCTCAATTTTATGTGCAAAATCTGCTGATACAAGTTGGCTAGTGATCAACGCCTCTACGATAAGTTGCATATCCGTTTCAGCATCAAATAATGCCACCACATCGGTGTTTCCCCACAAACGAGTTTCGCCAGGGAGTGGCTCAAAAATAGGGGTATCTTGGCTATCCATAAAGGTAACCGATACTGCCCCGATTTCTTCTAAAAAGTCGCTGATCTGCTCAGCTTGTTTATCTGTACTATTTAAACGAATTTGTACCCACGCCATTGTTTTTTTATTTCCTTTTATAATTTTGGTTCATTAAAAATCTGTAAATATCCTAACCGATGTTGATAACATTGTAACACTTGTTGTTGATGCTCTAACGGCATAAATGAATTTTGATAGATTTCGTGAATTTTGTCGCTTGTTTTAGGCAAATCCACTAACAATTTTTGGCAAAATTTTTCACTCAGACCGATATTTTTACCAAATTCGATAAAATCCATTCCTAAATAGCAACCATATTGAGTTTCAAAACCATCTGCCAACTGATTTCCACCCTCTTCTTTTTCTAACAGTGGCAAGGCTAACAAGCTGTCATTAAACACTTCCGCATAAGGTTTGACGGAAACAAAGTCATAAACAGGGGCAAGCGAAATATTACCGTTTCGGGCAATCATTAACGAAAAGTTGCGTAAATGAAGATCGTTATTACCGAGTAAATAGGCATACACTACTCTCAAAAACAGCGTTTTCTGTAAGGCTAAATTCGCTTGAGTGACATTGTTTAAAATAAATTTTACCACTCGCTCATAGCTTACATATTGCTCGCCATCGTCCTTAATTTTGCCATATTTTTCGGTAATTCCCATTGCACCATCAAGTTGTTCTTGATGAATTTGCAAATTTTCAGCCCGATCATACCGCTTGATAACAAACGCAAAATTTTTTTCAACTGGATTCTCGGTGTTGAAATAAACTAAGCCATTTTCAGGCACATCAAATTTCAACGCTTTCATTACCTGCATTGTAGCGTGTTCATTTTCAGCTAGAAATGGGAAATTGTCGGGAGACGGCTTTAAAATATAGTCACCACTTGCATCAATAATATCAAACTGAGCATTGTGAATAATCAGCTGTAATTTCGGTTGGTAGCCTGAAATACTCATTCCTTTCTGCTTTTTAGGGCGAGAAATTTCAAACTCTTGACGGTCAAAATTTAACATTGGATTGAAGTTTGAGCTACCTGTTAAGGCTTTCAATCCTTTTTTGCTGTAACCGATTTTTTCTTCTGACCTAGATAAAGATTTTAGCAAAATCGGGCATCTCATTTTTCTTCTCCTGCCACTAATTTTACCGCGCCAAGTAAATTCTCCCCATTTTGAATCAAAATGCCGAATAAATCTTGTTCATCAATTTTTTGTAATTCACCAAAACGATGTTTTAGCCAACCTTCTGGTGCAAGGGAGGCAAAATAGGGAAATAACGTTTTTGAGTGGAAAAATTTTTGAACCACAGGCAAACTTAAAGAGAGTGGCAAACCTTGATAACCCTCAATATATTCAAAAGTAAAGCCTTGTTTATCTTGACGGAGATAACCGATTTTCTTGTCATATAAAAAGACGGTTACTTGGCGAAACATAATTTAACCCCTAAAGTTTGGGCTACAAGGACTACACTACTAAATTTGACTTGGCTCGGATCTTTAAACAGCCGTTTTAGTGTTGAGCTAGAAATTCCCGTTTGCCACTCTAAACTCTGAATATCCAGTTGCAATGCCTTGCGTTTTTCATTCAGCATTTTGCCAAATGAAGCCATCTCATTGGCTTGCAAAGGCTCAAACACTTCTTTATCCGAATCCGATGAGATTTCTATTTCTAACTGATTTTTCAGCTTAGCCATTAGCTCGATAATATTTTCACGCATCAAATATAACCTTTTAAACTGAGTTAAAGTACATAAAAGTTCAAAAAAGAACCTTACTCAAGTAAAAATATCATAAAAAAACCTTTTGTCAAAAAAAATTCAACAAAAGATTATAAATAAACCTTTTTCTTAATTAAGCAGTAGCAGGCTTTGTGGAACTTGGTTTAATATTGACACTCCTAAAATAAAAAGACTCAAAATGATCCATTAACAAGCGGTGGGATTGTAGCGGATTTTTGCAAAAAAAGATGACATTTGCGAATAAAAACAACATCATCAATAAATAAGCTATTTAGAGTAGGGTTGCTTTAGCTCACCATTTTTCCATTACGCCTTACTCTTTGAGGGGGAGCTTTAATATCGAAAATTTGACGTCCTCCCCGCTCTAAAAGGCAGAGATTCCTACTAGCTCCCACGCTTTACGTGGGCTACTCTCGGTGGGTTCTTGTTGCTGACCGCTAGTGCGGTTCACTTCACAAGCTCTACGGGCGTGTCCCGCCCTGATATTATTATACGTGGACGAGTAATCGTCCACGCACCAATACGTTTAACGCACCGACTACATCGGCGTTTTCCCTGTAGCCACATTCTACGCACTCAAAATCGGCTTGTGTTTGGCGATTTTCCTTTGAGGTCATACCGCAACAAGGGCAAATTCGACTGGTATTTTGCGGCGGAACAGCGACTAAAAAACCGCCTTACCATTGCGTTTTGTAGTCTAACTGACGGCGGAACTCGAACCAAGATTGATCTAATATCGCTCGGTTTAAGCCTGATTTTGCAGCCACATTTTTGCCGTGTGCTTCCGCCGTACCTTTGGCTGATTTTGACAGATTCGACACCTGCAAATCTTCAACGTAGATCATTGCGTGGTTTTTGCTAATTTTGCTTGAAGTTTGGTGCAGGAAGTCTTTGCGACAGTTGGCGATCTTATGGTGCAATTTGGCGATTTTCGCCTTTAATTTCTGCCAGTTTTGGCTAAATTTAACCTTGTTTTTAAGTTGGCGTTGCAGTTTTGCTAATTTGCCTTTGTCGGTTTTAAAAGCGTTTAACGGTTTAAAAAACTCACCGTTTGAAAGTGTCGCAAAACGTGCAACACCCATATCAATACCAATTTCTCCCCCTTTGTGAGTAGGGATTTCGTATTCAAATTCGGTTTGAATACTGGCAAAAAAACGACCGCACTTTTGGCTAACGGTAACATTTTTAATCTCACCTACCACATCACGGCTATTTCGATAACGAACCCAGCCGATTTTCGGGATATACAAGCGGTTATTTTGTTGTTCAAGTTTACAACCTTGCGGAAAGCGAAAGCTCTCTTTTAAGCCTTTTTTCTTGAATCTCGGGAAATCTGCACGCTGTTGGAAGAAGTTTTTGAACGCACTTTCAAGATCTTTTAACGACTGTTGAAGTACTTGAGAATGGCATTCTTTAAGCCAAACAAGTTCTTTTTTCCATTGTGGAAGCAATGCAGTGAGTTTCGAATAGCTAAATTTAAATGTTTTATCTTGTTCGTACTGCTCACTCTGCCAAGCCAATGCTCGATTGAACACAAAACGAGAACAGCCACAGAACTGTTTAATTCTGCGGATTTGCTCGCCGTTTGGCATTATCTCGAACTTAAAAGCTTTGCGTAGTTGCATTGACAAGGTTTAGAACGTGATTTTTACCAAATTCTACACTTGGTCTATGAAAAAAGAAACTGAAATTAGACACGGCAGACATTGTGTTTTTAATTAGACACACCATTCAATTATTCGCCAATACATTGAGCAACAGCAAACACCCGATTAGTTGGATTTGAAACGGCTATGCCGTTTGTGCCTTACATCTCCGCCCTGAAGGACGGAGCTTTTCGGCACAATTCAGGTAAATAGATATAACAGCAATAGCCATTTCCGAATAATTTTACGTGGAGATACTGATATTATTTTTATATAATAGGTTCCCTTTTTAACCCATTATTAATATAAATAAGGAAAACACTATGTTTTATAATTCTGCAAGCAAGCAAGCAAGCAAAATTTAACTATTCTTTAATTGCGTTGGCAATTTTTTCTTTTTCTCAATTGAGTTCTGCTCAAGAAGCCACTTCTAACAATTATCAACCTGCTACGGCTAAACCTATTATTAATCAACAAGATAGCGGTGTACGTGCAATTAATGCCACAGGTTCCATTTTTGCGACATATAATTCTAACTATCATATTGATTCCACTTGGCAATGGAAAAAATGGCAAAGTGAGGATGACAAATATGATCTTCCTTACTTTGTTAAACCAGTTCAATTAGATGAATCAATATTCTCCTTTGTTTACGCCCTTAATGATCAAGGAAATGTAGCTGGAGGAAATGCAAATAAGACAACTAAGTACCTAGTGCCTACTATTTGGAAATGGCAAAACGGCAAATGGTCTGAGCCAATTGAGCTTCCAACATCAGTAACTCATACAACTGAAGATCAGAATTTTTTGGGTAATGTTCAAGGGCTAAATGGTTTGGGCAACCGAGCTGTTGGTTATGAGTTCATTGCTTCAAATAGGAATACTAATCTAGCTACAGTCTGGACAGAAGAGGAGGATAATTGGGCTGGTATAAGATTATCACTAGAGGAATCAACTGCTAACGCAATTAATAATAAAGGTGATATTGTCGCCGGTTATAATCAAAACAGAGCTTCAATTTGGCGTCATAATGGAACAGATTGGTCTGATGCTCAGGTAATAGATAATAATCATTCTCAAATTTTTGCATTAAATAATACCGGTGATGTGGCGGGGGGAGCATTTGATCTTATTGGCACATCGATCGTGGATGAT